>CAZVLW010000038.1:0-8479 GCA_964628705.1 uncultured Gammaproteobacteria bacterium | reverse complement strand
GTTAAGGTGTGGATTTATAAAGGTGAAGTTTTTGATACTCCCGCAGATGATAAGCAGGATAAAAACCAAATAGATAAAAAATAATTGAGTTAATTGAAAATATTTTATGTTAGCACCCAAAAAGGTAAAACACAGAAAATGGCAAAAAAGCGCTGGTACTTCTGGCAGCTTAGCTACCCGTGCGATTCAAGTCAGCTTTGGTGACTATGGTATGCGAGCCACTACTGCCGGCTGGATTAATGCTCGTCAAATAGAGGCAGTGCGCCGTGTTTTGGTAAGGTTTGTTAGAAAAGGAGGTAAGGTTTGGATTAGGATATTTCCAGATAAGCCCCGCACCACCAAGGGAGCTGAAACACCTATGGGTAAAGGCAAAGGTAGTTTGGATCACTATGTAGCACCTGTTTTACCGGGCCAGGTATTATTTGAAATTGCTGGCATCAGCGAAGAAAAAGCGCGCGAGGCGATGAAATTAGGTAGTTATAAATTACATATTAAAACAAAATTTACTAAACGATAATGTTTAAATAATAAATTATATGAAAGCACAAGAGCTTCGTAATAAATCCATACAGGAGTTGCAGACTCTTTTAACCCAAAAAAGAGAAGATTTGAGAAATATGAATTTTAAAGTGGCACAAAGACAACTTAAAAAAGTAAGTACCATCAGAGATGTTAAACGTGATATTGCCCGTATACTTACTATTATCAGCCACCATAAATAATCCAATCAAAAATAAATCATATCTATGAGTCTAGAAAAAAAACAACAACAAGTATTGAATCACACCACCTCAAAACAGCGTATTTTTAAAGGTGAGGTAGTTTCTGATAAAATGGATAAAACCATTGTAGTTAGAGTTGATCGCACAAAAGTTCATCCCAAATATAACAAGCGCTATACTTTAAGTAGAAAATATAAAGTGCATGATCCTAAAAACCAATACCAGCCAGGGGAACAAGTAAAATTTATTGAATCACGGCCGTTTTCTAAAGACAAAAGATGGCGTGTCATTTACAATCAATAGTAGTCTTAAACTTACTTAACTTTATGGTCCAAGATAGATCCATTTTAAAAGTAGCCGATAATAGCGGAGCCAGAAAGCTCCAAGTGATTAAGGTGCTTGGTGGCTATAAAAGAAGATTTGCCTCTATTGGTGATGTGGTCACAGTTTCGGTTAAGGAAGCAGAGCCACATAGCCAGATTAAAAAGGGCCAAGTTCTTTATGCAGTTATAGTGCGCACCAGAAAGGAGATCAGACGCAAGAGTGGAATTTATCTTCGTTTTGATGATAATGCCGCAGTTTTGATTGACAGAAAAACCAAAGATATAAAAGGCACCCGTATTTTTGGCCCAGTAGCCAGGGAGTTGCGCGGCAGGGGCTACAAAAGAATTGTCTCCCTTGCACCAGAGGTCTTATAGATAAAAATAGCAAATGCATTTAGTGCTTTAAATAATATAAATATTTTTATGAAAATCAAGAAAAATGATACAGTTAAAATACTTACTGGCAAAGATAAAGGTAAGACAGGCAAGGTTTTAAAAGTTTTGAAATCTACATTATCTGCCACTCAAGATAGGCTTATTGTAGAAGGATTAAATTTAAAATATAAGCACACACGTGCCAAAAGGGAAAATGAAAAAGGCCAGCGCATTATGTTTCCAGCCGCTATCCACAATTCTAATTTAGCCTTAGTCTGCCCCAAGTGCAATAAAGCAACGCGCGTTACATATAAAATCAATCAAACAAAAGAAAAAGGCACTCAATCAACCAAAGATAGAGTTTGTAAAAAATGCAACAATATCATTTAATAAATTTTATGTCTAGATTAAAACAAAAATATATCCAAGAAATAGTTCACAAAATGAAAGAGTTGTATCATTACTCAAATATTTTAGCTGTGCCCAGATTGGAAAAAATAGTTATCAATGTTGGCATTTCCTCATCGCGTTTAGATGATAAATACCAAGCATTGGTAGGCAATGTTTTAGAGCGCATTAGCGGTCAAAAGGCGGTTTATACTAAAGCTAAAAAATCTGTTTCGGCTTTTAGAATTAGGGAAGATTCGGTAGTTGGGGCTAAGGTTACTTTGAGAAAAAATAGAATGTATGATTTTTTGGATAAACTTATTAATCTAACACTGCCTAACGTCAGAGATTTTCGCGGCATACCCAATAAGAGCATTGACAAGAATGGTAACTTAACTATTGGTTTCAAGGAATATTTGGCTTTTCCGGAAATAAATCCTGATGAAGTGGAAAATGTCCATGGTTTAGAGGTGGTTATTCACACTACTGCCAAAGACAGTCAAGAGGCATATAGATTACTTTCTTTGTTAGGGGTGCCCTTTAAAGATAAACTCAAAATTGATAAATAATTTTATTTTATGGCAACTAAAGCACAAATAGCAAAATCAAACAAAAAACCATTACGCTCCACCAGAGTAGTTAGACGATGTTGGAGGTGTGGGCGCAAGAAAGCATATATGAGAGATTTTGGCTTGTGTCGTATTTGTTTTAGAGAGTTAGCCAACAAAGGAGATTTGCCGGGTGTTACTAAATCATCTTGGTAACCATAAATTATATAATAATTTGTTTATTTTATGACAACAGATCCTATAGCAGATATGTTAACCAGAATAAGAAATGTTCAGATGGTCAATAAGTCTGAGGTGATTTTACCATATTCAAAATTGAAATTTAATATATTAAAGCTGTTGGAAACTAAGGGCTGGATTGCAGATGTAGAAAAAGTAGAACCCGCCGAGCGTAAGGGTAAATCAAATTATTCCAAAAAAAGCCGTGAATATATTTATCAACGCTTTACGACTCTTAAGGTCAAACTCAAGTATGACAAAGGCAAGCCCAAAATAAATTCACTCAGAAGGATAAGTAAACCCGGCCGAAGGGTATATATTGACAAAAATGAAATTCCTATTATTTTAAATGGTAAAGGCATCGCTGTTATTTCCACTTCAAAGGGCTTGATGACTGATGATGATGCCAGAAAATACAAAGTTGGCGGTGAATATATTTGTGAAATTTATTAATTAATTATTATGTTACTCTTATGTCACGTATTGGTAAAAGTCCCATTCAAATTCCAGACAAGACAACCGTTGAACTTGACGGCCAGCTTGTTGTTGCTAAAGGCCCCAAGGGAGAGATGAGTTATACTTTAAATTCAAACTTAAAAGCTGAAAAAAAAGACAATCAGTTGACTATTGCTATTGCTAATCCTAAAAAAAAGTACATCAATGCTCTATGGGGGACCAATCGCCAGCGAGTGGCCAATATTATTGATGGTGTGAGTCATGGATTTAAAAAACAATTAGAGATTAATGGTGTGGGCTATAAAGCCGATTTACAGGGTAAAAAGTTGGTTTTAAATGTTGGTTATTCACAGCCGGTTGAATTTGAAGTGCCTGAGCAAGTGGAAGCAAAAGTTGAAAAAAACATTATTACATTAGAGTCTGCAGATAAGGAATTATTAGGAGAAACTGCTGCACAAATTAAACACATTCGTAAGCCAGAGCCGTATAAAGGTAAAGGTATCAAGTATGTAGGTGAGCAAATTATCAGGAAAGCCGGTAAACAAGTTAAAACTGGGGGAGAGTAGTTTTGGTTGGGCCAATGCCACACAAAGGATTTAAGTTATTTGTAACAAATATAAATATATGGAGAATATATACTATGCACACACTAAAGCATCACTTTATAGTTGGCTTGTCTTGGCAGTCATTATTTTAATTACTTCAATATTTATGGTTAAATTTTACATCAAAACAGTTGCTGAAATAGAAAAAAACAGCCAGTTGGCTCCGGTAAATAAGTTACAAGCCGCACCTTAAATAAACCTATTCAGCTATCAATTATGATTAGTTACGAATATATATCTTAGAGTAAACTTATTTATTATTTTAATAAAGATTAATTTTTAAATTAGAGGGTAAATTAGTTTCACAATATATGTTGTCTTAGTAGTCATTTTCAATATTTATTGGTATATTCGCATTTGATTAGTAATTAGTGTTAGTTATTATGAAAAATTATCAAAAAATCAAAAGAGCCATGAAAGGCCGCAGGCGTCAGCGAACACGTGCGAAAATTTTTGGTACAGCCGATAAGCCCAGATTGAACGTATCTAAAAGTTTAAAACATATATATTTACAGTTAATAGACGATACTCGTGGCATTACCTTGGTGGCTTTTCACACTCGCAGTCTTTCAGATAAAGATGCTAAATTAACCTTAACCAAAAGAGCTGAATTAGCTGGCCAAGAATTAGCCAAGTTAGCAGGCCAAAAGGGTATCCAGCAATGCGTTTTTGATAAGGGGCCATATCGTTATCACGGCAAAGTGGCCGCAGTCGCCAAAGGCGCCAGGCAGACAAACCTTAATTTTTAATTTTTTATAATTTATTATTTTTTGTTAATTTATATATGGTAGAAAAAAATAAAAAAAAGAATACTAAATTTACCAGGGAAAAACCGGAATTTGAGCAAAAATTGGTTGATTTAGCGCGCGTTACTAGAGTTACTCGCGGCGGTAAGAGGTTGTCCTTTAGGGCTTGCGTAGTTATTGGTGATAAAAAAAATCAAATCGGTTATGGTGTTGCCAAAGGTGCTGATGTGGCTATTGCCATTAATAAAGCAGTTACACAAGCTAAAAAAGTATTATTTAAGGTTAATATTCAAGAGGGTACTTTACCTCACGAAATAAAATTTAAATTTAAATCAGCCAAGATTATGATTCGTCCCGGTAAAAAAGGGCGTGGTGTTATTGCTGGTGGAGTTTTGAGAACAGTGCTTGAGTTAGCCGGCTATAAAGATGCCGTGGGAAAAATGTATGGTTCAAAGAATAATATTAATAATGTCAAGGCGGCTTATCACGCCTTAGAGATGCTAAAATAATTTTCTTTATGAGTTTATATCTGCATACAATTAAACCTCAAAAAAGCAAGCGACAAAAAACCAAGCGTATTGGACGCGGTGGCAAGCGCGGTACTTATAGCGGCCGTGGTATTAAAGGCCAGCGTGCCAGATCAGGCGGTAAAAGCGGACTTAAAAGAAAAGGTTTACGGCAGTTAATGGAGCGCACCCATAAATTGCGCGGTTTTAAATCAATTCAATCCAAACCGGCTGTAATTAATTTAGATAAATTAAATGCCAATTTTAAAGATGGTGAGGTTGTCAGTCCACAAAGTTTGGTGCGTAAAAAATTGGTTTCAACTGCTAAAAACGGAGTTAAAATCTTGTCAAAAGGGAAAATAAATACTAAAATAAATGTATCAGACTGTCAACTGAGCGCCAAAGCGCGTCAAGCTATTGAAAAGGCTGGTGGAAAAATATCTTAATTATTCAAGGTTATTTAAGCAGGAATTGATAGTTGATTAGGTTTTTTTTATTCTTTTTTTATATTTTACTTTTTAATTTTTTTATATGGCTTGGTTAAATAAACTAATCAGAGTTTTTAAAGACATAGAATTACGCAAGAAAATCCTTTTTGTTTTGGCTATGTTGATTATTTTTCGGCTAGCAGCCCATATTCCGGTGCCGGGTGTAGATACAGTTGCCTTGAGGAATTTTTTTGCAGACAATGAAGTGCTGGGACTTTTAAATATATTTTCAGGCGGTGGTTTAAGCACTTTTTCAGTAGTGGCTTTGGGTGTCGGCCCTTTTATTACCGCTTCTATTATTTTTCAGCTATTAACCATGGTCGTGCCCAAACTTGAAGAGTTGTCTAAAGAAGGTGAATCAGGCCAGAAAAAAATAAATCAGTATACTAGACTTTTGACAGTGCCTTTGGCGGGATTGCAAAGTTATGGCATGATACAGCTACTTCAGCAATCAGGTAGAAATATCGTTACCCAAATGACTACCATAGATTATGTTACTACGATTTTTGTTCTTTCCGCGGGTACTATATTTTTGATGTGGCTTGGAGAATTGATATCTGAGAAGAAAATAGGCAACGGTATCTCACTTATCATTTTTGCGGGTATTGTCTCAAGTATTCCAGGAGCGGTCCAGCGAACTTTGGTGACCTTTAATCCAGACGAGGTTATGAATTTGGCAGTCTTTTTAGTGATTGCTGTATTAACTATTGCTGGCGTGGTATATCTAACCCAAGGCCAGCGCAATGTGCCGGTATCTTATGCTAAACGCGTCAGGGGTATTCGTATGTATGGCGGTATGGACACTCATTTACCACTTAAAGTCAATCAAGCTGGTATGATTCCAATCATTTTTGCTATTTCATTGGTTATGTTCCCCCCACTTATTGCCCAATTAGCACTTAAAGCGAATAGCGGTTTTATAGTTGGCGCAGCTCAATTTATTATACAACTTTTCCAAAATCAGCTTTTTTATGGAGTTATTTATTTTATTTTAGTAGTTGGTTTTACTTATTTTTATACAGCTATTATTTTTCACCCCCAGCAAATTGCCGATAACCTCCAAAAGCAAGGCGGTTTTATTCCCGGCATTAGGCCCGGCAGGCATACTGCTGGATATCTAAGCAATGTCTCAACGAGGATTATGTTAGTAGGAGCTCTTTCTTTAGGCGCTGTGGCAGTTTTACCCCTTATTATTGGACCTGTCACAGGTGTTTCCAGTATGGTTATCTCTGGCGCCTCACTTTTAATTGTGGTCTCAGTTGTAATTGAAACAGTCAAACAAATTGAATCACAGTTGGAAATGAGAAATTATGATGAGCTTTAAAAATCAATATTTAAGAATTTTAAAAACCGCATGAAAGGCGGTTTTTGCATAGTTACTATGAAGTAACATCAGAAATCAGTTTTTAAATTATCAAATTGTGTTTATTTTGTGTGTGGTTATTGGATTTGGCATATATTATAGCCAGCTAATCATTAAATCTTTTGTTATAATATTAGTCTTTAGTATAATATTGCAATGTTATTATACTACAATGAATTATATCTTCAATTTTTAACCCCCCCCTTTGCTAATCGGTAAATTTAAATAAACAGTAGTCCCTTCACCTTCTTTTGATACGAACCACATCTTGCCTTTATGTGACTCTATGATAGCTTTAGCAATAAACAGTCCCAAGCCAGTGCCGCTCGTTTTCATTTTCATAGTATTATTGGCGCGATAAAATTTTTTAAAGATATTTTTTTGGTCCTTAGACGGAATCCCCACTCCATTATCAGCCGCGCTCAAGAGTACTTTGCCGCCTTCTTGTGATATTTCAATTGATATTTTTTTATCTTTTTCATTATCTTTCATATACTTAATGGCATTTGATAATAAATTTTCTATAACCATGCCAATCCTTTTGGAGTCAACATAAAGCAAGGGAATTGATTGTTCATATTTAAAGCTAACCTTGATATTTTTTTGTTCAGCTAATGGACTATTCTCTTGGATAATATTTTGGGTCAATTCAACGATATTGGTTTTTTCTTTATTGATTTTAATACGTCCGCTTTCAATCCTGGAAATATCCAGCAGATCATTTACCAAACGGATCATGCGCTGGTTTGATTCACTTATGGTATTAATATATTTTTTTTGCTCAGCAGTTAAATTTTTCTGTTTATCTTGCTTAGATAAAAATTCAACATACCACCTAATAATAGATAAAGGAGTCCTTAATTGATGTGAGGCAATAGACACAAATTCAGTTTTCATTCTGTTAGTCGCCGCCAATTGATCAATGGTTTTAATTATCAAACCTCCCATTAAGGTGGTAATGCCAGCCACTAAAGCCACGCTGGAAATGACTATCATAGGATCATCATATCTTTGAGCTATCAAGTATGTGCCGATCATGGCCGACATAGTTAAAATTCCCATGGCAACAAATAAGAACGTGGGATTTTCCCAAAAATGGTGCTTTTCAATTCCTGCTGGTAGCTTAGAAACAGATGGAATTTCTATTAATGGTGTGCTGTTATTTTTCTTATCTGTTGCTTGATTGACCTTTAGTTCATCACTTTTATTATTTTGTTCACTTTCTTGTCGCCCGTTTAATTGTTGCTTATTATTTTTATCCATATAATATTATTATAGCATATTTTATTTTTTTAAGAAATAATGATATATTAAAAATAGTATAAATTGAGTAGTTAAGATTTTTTTCAAAAAAGATATTTTTTTTGATAAAGTAAGTTGGTCAATGTTTTTGTAAATAACCAAAGGGCTGAGGATTTTATGGTTAGTCCTTTCAAAAACAGTCTTTTAAATATAAAATTTAAAGAACTGTCCTTGGCTCTTCTTTCATTAGCCATAAATTATCTTAATGGTTCAATTCCCCACAAGGACATCTCTGCGTTAGCAGGACTGTTCTTGGGTGTTAAATATTTTGTGCCTCACTTCAAAAACAGTCTTTTAAATATAAAATTTAAAGAACTGTCCTTGACTCTTCTTTCATTAGCCATAAATTATCTTAATGGTTCAATTCCCCACAAGGACATCTCTGCGTTAGCAGGACTGTTCTTGGGTGTTAAATATC
>CAZVLW010000037.1:0-8589 GCA_964628705.1 uncultured Gammaproteobacteria bacterium | reverse complement strand
ATTTTATATGACTCAACCAAGGGTGTTTGGGTTAGATTTTAGATGGCTTAATTCGGGCCTTGTAAAAAAAAACATTCTATGCTATGCTACAAATTAATCTAATTATTAACTAATACGCAGTACTTGGTTTAGCATTTACAATTCAACTAGGTCTCGCGTAAAAACGGTTTTACTATGTTGGATAATAAAAAAAAGCAGCAAATTATAAAAAAATTTAAGATACACGAAGAAGATACAGGTTCACCCCAAGTTCAGATCGCCATTCTTACTGGAGAAGTTAAAGAGCTTGCCAAACACTTAAAGGGTCATAAAAAAGATTTTTCTTCACGCCGAGGTCTTTTTAGAAAAATTAACCAACGCAGAAAATTGCTGGAATATTTAGCTAAACAAGATGAAAGGGAATATATTAAACTCATCGAAAAACTCAAGATCAAAAAGAAAATAGATATTCCGGGGATAACCGACCGAGAAGAGAACAAATCCGAACAAACCCAGTCACAAATAAACTCCAACCAAAATAACACTCATCAAAATCAATAACACCTATAATATTGTAATCTTTATAATTACAATATTATTTTAATTATTATAAATTATAAACTAATTGGTCATCAAACACACAGGCTTAATGGGTAGTTACCTTACCCCGCATCAAGCTTGAAGTTTGATGGCCAAATACCAATTTTTTATGAAAACACAAAATACTGAGCAATTCTCGCTTATGATAGGCGGTAAAGAACTAATTATTACCACCGGTAAATTTGCTGAACAAACCAACGGGGCTTGTACTGTACAATATGGAGGTACTGTAATATTGGCTACCGCTTGTTTGAGTGATTCTGTTCGTGATGGCGTTGATTATTTTCCTCTCATGGTCGATTTTGATGAAAAATTGTACGCCGCTGGAAAAATTAAAGGTTCGCGCTTTATAAAACGTGAAGGAAGGCCTTCTGATGAATCGATCCTCTCAGGTAGAATTATTGACCGATCCATTCGCCCCCTTTTTCCTGAAGGCATCCAAAACGACATTCAAATAGTTGTCACAGTACTCTCTTTTGACAACGAAAATGATGCTGACGTTTTGGGTTTAATCGGTGCTTCATGTGCACTTGATATTTCTGATATTCCTTGGGGGGGGCCTATTGCGGCCACGCGAGTGGGCCAAATTAATAATGAATGGGTACTAAATCCAAGCTATGAAGTTAGAGAAAAAAGTGATTTAGATCTGTTTATTGCGGCCAATCAAGAAAAGGTTGTAATGATTGAAGCTGGGGCTAATGAAATTCTAGAAGATAGTATTTTTGAATCTATAAAATTTGGTCAAAAACACGCTAATAAAATTATCAATCTTATCCAAAATGTTACTCAAAAAGTAGGTAAACCTAAAATAACCATTGAACCAGGTTTGTCATCAGAAGAACAAGAAAACCGAGAAAAAATTGAACAAAAAGTAAAAGCCTTTCTAAGCCAAGAAAAAATGGATCAAATATTTAGTTTTAAAACCAAAGAAGATCTACACCAAAATATTGAAAAAGTAAAAACAGAATTAGACCAAAACCTAAAGGAAGATAATCAAATTTCCAAAGATGAAAGAAAACAAGCCATAAAATTGATTGATGTAAATGTAGAAAGTAAAATTAAAGAACTCGTACTCAAACATGAAAGACGCCCGGATGACAGAGCTTTAAATGAAATTCGTCAGCTCACAGCAGAAGTGGGTATTTTACCCCGCACTCACGGCTCAGGGCTATTTCAAAGAGGAGAAACTCAAGTCTTATCCATTACCACCCTAGGATCACCTTCAGATGAACAAATTTTAGACACCATGGAAGCAGACAGTAAAAAAAGGTATATGCACCACTACAACTTTCCGGGTTTTAGCGTAGGAGAAGTATCCCCTATGCGCGGTCCGGGCAGACGAGAAATAGGCCATGGCGCTTTAGCCGAAAAGGCACTTGAACCAGTGTTGCCTGACAAAGAAAGTTTTCCTTATACTATTCGTGTAGTTTCAGAAGTGCTCTCTTCAAATGGATCTTCTTCGCAAGCTTCAGTATGTGGGTCCACTCTATCCCTCATGGACGCCGGCGTGCCTATTAAAAGTCCAGTAGCAGGTATTGCCATGGGGCTTATTGCCGATGAAAAAAATGAAGATAACTATAAAATTTTAACTGACATTCAAGGACTTGAGGACCATAGCGGAGATATGGATTTTAAAATAGCCGGCACTAAAACAGGTATTACCGCTATTCAAATGGATACTAAAATTAAAGGACTTACAGACAATGTTATCCAAGAAACTCTATCTCAAGCTAAAGACGCCCGACTTAAGATTCTTGAAGTTATGCTTTCAGCTATTCCTGAGCCACGAACTGAACTATCCCCTTATGCACCTCGCATCACTACTCTCAAAATTAATCCTGAAAAAATTCGTGATGTCATAGGCCCCAGCGGCAAAATGATTAATAAAATCATTGAAGAGACTGGTGTCACTATGGATATTGAAGATGATGGGTTGGTGTTTATTACTTCAACCGATGCTGAGGGCTCTAAGAAAGCCAAAGAGTGGGTGGAATTAATTTGCCAAGAGCCAGAAGTGGGTGAAATTTATAAAGGACAAGTTACACGTATTATGGATTTTGGCGCTTTTGTAGAAATTCTCGCTGGACAAGAAGGGCTGGTGCATATCTCTGAGTTGGCTCCATTTAGAGTAGGTAAAGTAACTGATGTGTTGAATATTGGTGATAAAGCCCAAGTTAAGGTCAAGGAGATAGACGAGCAAGGCAGGCTTAACCTAACTTTACTTGGTACTAATTTTGATTTTTCTAAAATTAAACGTTCCCAACCTGTTCATAACGATTTTAACTCACACCAAAAACGTGGCTACCGCCCACCCAAACATAAGCCACGCCAACGGAATTAATATAAATATCAATAATTAAAATCCCGAGTATATCTCGGGATTTTAAATTTATTCTTTTTTCCATATCATTACAACATAGGAGCGATAATAAGGGATACAATAGCCATTAATTTAATCAAAATATTAATTGAAGGTCCTGAGGTATCCTTAAATGGATCGCCTACAGTGTCGCCCACAACTGAAGCTTTATGTGCCTCTGAATTTTTACCGCCAAATTCGCCTGTTTCAATATATTTCTTAGCATTATCCCAGGCACCACCAGCATTGGCCATCATAATAGCCATCAAAAAACCAGTCGCCACAGTACCTACAAGTAATCCCCCCAAAGCTTCAGCGCCTAACACAAAGCCAACCACCACAGGAATTAGCACAGCTAAAACTGAAGGAGTGATCATTTGACGCAAGGCACTAGCAGTTGAAATTTTAATGCATTTCTCATACTCTGGTTTGCCGCTACCATCCATAATACCGGGTACTTCTCTAAATTGCCTACGCACCTCTTCTACAATACCATGAGCCGCCTTGCCCACTGCCCGCATAGTAATAGAAGAAAAAACAAAAACATACATAGCCCCTAAAAATAAACCGACAATAACTTCGGGTTTTAAAATATTAACCAACTGCAGTTCAGCTATTTCAGCATAACTTACTGCCAATACAATGGCTGTCAAAGCGGCTGATGCAATGGCAAAACCTTTGCCCACAGCTGCTGTGGTATTGCCTACCGCGTCTAATTCTTCAGATTTTTCACGAGTTTCTTTACCCATGCCAGCCATCTCCGCAATACCAGCCGCATTGTCTGCCACTGGTCCATAAGAATCTGTAGCTAATGTTATACCCAAAGTTGACAGCATACCCACTGCCGCAATACCTACACCATATAATTCTGCTATATGATAAGCTATCAAAACTGCCGCAGAAACAATGATGACCGGCCAGGCTGTACTTTTTAATCCCAGTGCCATACCAGAAATAATATTAGTCCCCGCGCCGGTTTCCGAAGCTTTAGAAATTTCTCTTGTTGGCTTATAATCATGGGAAGTATAATATTCAGTTACTAAACCAATCAATAAACCTGCCACTAAACCAGTTAATACCACCCAAAACATATCTAAATTTTGAAATAAAATTTGATTAGCAATAAAACTAAAGATTATAAACAAACCGGCACTCATAAATACTCCTGTATTTAAAACCTTTTGAGGTTTTAAACTCTTAAATACTTTAATAGTTAAGCTACCAACCAAACTGGCTACTATACCAAGGGAAGCTAAAAAAACAGGAAAAATGACCGCATCTTGATAAGAGCTCCACTGCACTAAAACACCCAACATCATAGTAGCGATAATGGAGTCTACATAACTTTCAAATAAATCTGCTCCCATACCAGCCACATCACCCACATTATCGCCTACATTATCAGCAATTACAGCCGGATTTCTAGGGTCATCTTCTGGAATGCCGCTTTCCACCTTACCTACTAAATCAGCTCCCACATCAGCCGCCTTGGTATAAATACCTCCTCCTACACGAGCAAAAAGTGCCACCAATGAAGCGCCTAAACCAAAACCATAAATAATTTCTGGATCTTGAAAAATAATATATAAAACAGAAACTCCCAGTAATCCCAAGCTCACCACTGATAGACCCATAACTAATCCAGCACTAAAAGCAATTTCCAAACCCTTAAATAAACTTATTTTAACACCCTCTGCACAACGCACATTGGCACGAGTCGCAATACGCATACCAATCTGGCCTGCCAAACCGCTCATTAAAGCACCGAAAACGATAGCCGCACCAGTTTCCCAGCCAATTGGTGTAATTATAGCCAAAACTGCCACTACCACCACAAATACTGCCAAAACAGTTTGCTCCTTTTTTAAAAAAGCCCTTGCGCCCTTGGCAATATCTCCAGCTATCTCACTCGCCTTTTCATTTTCAACGGGCCTACGTTTAATCGAAAAAGCTAAATAAATTGCCCAAAATAATGCAATTATAGATACCACTATAGGTACAAAAATTGAATTTGATAGCATATATCACATCAATTAATTGTTAATAATAAATTAAAAAATCTATTTAATTAATTTTAAAAATACATTTACCCATAAGGGTGCCAACTTAAATTAATAAATCATAGGAATGATCTCATCCGACAACTTATTTTTTTGAGGCATATTCTTGATCATTTTTTTGATTTTTGGTTGGCTTAGAAATTAAATCATCTGCTGAAGAATTTTTTGCTTCTTTCGCCTTTACACCTCCAATATCCTCATCATTTTGTTTTGTTGATTTATCTTGATTATTTATTTGTTGTTGATTTGAATTTTCTACTTGACCACCTTGTTCATCAGCTTGTTCCGAATCTTCCTTTTCATCACCCAACTGTACCCCATTGCCCGACTGCTGCTCTGCTTGAGTATTTTTTATCTTTTCCTCAACTATATCTATCTTCCAACCTGTTAATTTTGCAGCCAAACGTACATTTTGCCCCTCTTTACCGATAGCTAAGGAAAGTTGATCTGAAGTTACACAAACCACTGCTTTACGCTCTTGAGGTTGTTTGTTTTGGCCATCATTTTCAACTGGCTCATCTTTATCTAAATCAGCCTGACTCAATTCATCTGGCTTGGCAGAATCCACTAATTTATCCTTTTCAACCTGCTCATTTCCCTGCATAATATCAACCCTTACAATTTTAGCTGGTGAAAGAGCTTTGGCAATAAACTTAGCTGGGTCTTCCTCCCATTCAATAATATCAATTTTTTCTCCACCAATTTCGTTAATAATGGTTTGCACCCTAGTACCCCGTTGACCAACACAGCTGCCAATAGGATCAATATTATCATCTTTAGCTACCACAGCAATTTTAGATCGTGATCCCGCTTCTCTGGCTATGCTTTTTATCTGAACTGTGCCAGATGCAATTTCCGGTACTTCTAATTTAAACAATTTACGTAAAATATCAGGATGAGTCCTAGAAAGTATAATTTTTGGCCCCTTAGGAGTTTGCTCAACATTTTTAACATAAAACTTAAAACGCATACCGGGGTTGTATCTTTCATTTCTTAGACCTTCGTCCAAAGGCAAATTAGCCGTAACTCCGCCCAAATCAATCAACACATTCCTACCCTCCACTCTTTGCACTGTGCCGTTCAATAAATCTCCCACCTTGTCTTTATATTCTTCATAAATTATATCTCTCTCTGCCTCTCTTAATTTCTGAATAATAACTTGCTTAGCTGTCTGTGCCGCCATTCTACCAAAATCTCCACCTACCGGTAAGTCTTCCCGTAATTCATCACCAATTTTGATATCCTTTTTACGTTCCTTGGCCTCGCTTAAACTAATCATAGTTTTAGGGTTAAATTTTTTTATTTCTTCCGACTTTTCTGCTGACTCTTTTTTCTCAAACTCTTCCTGCAACTCTTCCTTTAATTTATTAGCCTCATCATGTTTATCCTCTTCTTCCAATTCTATGATTTTATTTTTTTTCTCCCTAATCTCTTCATATTCGTCTTTGAGCTTATCTTCAGTAACCTCTTTTAGATCATGCACCTGAAAATTCCCTGTTTCTACATCAAAATCAACCTGCACATTTTGCAGCTTATTTCCAAAATCCTTGCGATAAGCAGCTGCTAAAGCCGATTCTATAGTTGATACAACGGATTCAATAGGAATTTTTTTATCTTCACACACTTGTTGAATGGCTTGAGTTAGTTCACTGACCATAAAATAATACTTTAATCAATAATAAATAAAATAAATGGTTAGTTTATTACCTAAACTAACCATACTTAAATGATACATATAAACAACATAAATGTCAAATACATATAAATTTTTACCAACTGATAAAGAATAATAAAAAATACATTTTTATCCTTTCCTTACTGATGTAGATCCAATCTCGCGATGGTGAACATGGCCTGCCAAAAAGATCTATTTCAAATTATCTTTTAACGCCCATCACCTCCACCTTACTTCACTTTCACCTCTATACTTTGTGTTTTTACACTCTGATTTGAAGTAGTTGTTAAAATCACATACACCTCGTATTTCCCACTTGCTATATCTGTTAACAGCACCCCCGCCTGTGGTCCAGCGATTTCTTCATAACCAATCCATTTTGAAGCACCGCTATGTGATTTTAAATAAAAATCTGCCTTGGAATAAAAATTATAATTATTAATTTTAACACTCAAATTATAAGGTAATTGCTCTTGATAAATTTCATCTCCATCTTGCGGAGCTCGCCAAATCAAAGGGCGTGTATGTTTTTCATCTAAATCCAAAATTATATTAACTGACTGTTCTTTAAAATTACCCACGTCATCATAAACCATTACA
Organism: uncultured Gammaproteobacteria bacterium; assembly: GCA_964628705.1. Lineage (GTDB taxonomy): Bacteria > Patescibacteriota > Patescibacteriia > UBA2196 > GWA2-42-15 > CAZVLW01. Next base: position 1,316 of record CAZVLW010000037.1, on the reverse strand, counting down.
CGCAATGTATGGTTACCATTTTCAAAACCAGCTAAATTTTGATTGTCTAAATTAAAAGGCCAACTGGTTTGTTTTGATATCAGGTGATTATCTATATAATACTCCACTCGATCTATTGTCCTTTGAGTGTGTACTTGAATCCGACTATTTATATTTGGTTGATTAAACCTTTGGTTGTTGCGCGGCTCCTCAATAGTCAAATTGGGCTTGTTTTCTAAAGTGTGCACATCATCATACTCAGTTGGTATTTTTTCTTTAAGTTCAACCTCATTATCTTCAGCCCATTTAGCCACCGTTTCTTCCCAATATTTATATTGGGGATCTTCAGCTGGATTTTCCGGCACGGGACCAAGAATATTATTCCGATTGACATAATGTAAGATAGAATGTAACTCTTGATAAGTTTTTTCTTCAATATATTCTGCTGGTGTATACTCAGTCGCCAATTTACCTGAAATTTTATCAATTTTAACTTTTTTTTCTTGACCAATTTTTCCATTTAACATCGATTTTTGGGGCAACTCGTATGGTTCCGGCTTATCAAATGATTCAGCTGGTTTGTTTTGTAAAATTCGCCTCATATACTCATGCCAAATAGGAGCGGCCACATTACCACCCGCGGCATCGCCTTTCATTTTTTCATTATTATTATTTCCCACCCACACACCAGTTACTATTGAAGGTGTATAACCAATGGTCCAACCATCTCTATAATCATTAGTCGTACCCGTTTTGGCAGCCACCGGTCTATTTGGTAAGGTTAAATAACTATCACTGCCAAATACAAAAGAACGTGCTTCATCGTCACTTAAAATATCATTTATCAACTTGGCTACTTGTGGATCCATTACTCGTTCACCTCGATTTTCTTCCGGTTTAAACTCCTCTAACACCCTACCACTTTTATCCTCAACCCTTAATAAATAATGCAAATTATGTCGCCTGCCATTATCCGCAAAAGTAGCAAAAGCTCTGATATGATCAACTAACTTTACTTCTCCCCCCCCTAGAACTAAAGATAAACCAAATCTTGAGCGTTCAGCAAAAGTAGAATAACCCATCTTTTCAGCTAAATTCAACACATTTCCCACTCCAGTTAAATATAATGTTTTAACAGCGGGTATATTTAAAGAGCCAGCCAAAGCCCTACGGATAGGCACAGGGCCATGCTCTTTATCATTATAATTATGGGGTTCATAATCCTTGCCTACATCTGTTTTAAACTTAGTCAAAGTGTCAAAAAGAATAGTTTTGGGGCTTAATCCTTGCATAAATGAAGCAGCATAAACAATTGGCTTAAAAGATGATCCCGGTTG
>CAZVLW010000036.1:0-9021 GCA_964628705.1 uncultured Gammaproteobacteria bacterium | reverse complement strand
GAGGCTGCAGTCGAGAATCTTCCTCAATGGCCGCAAGGCTGAAGGAGCGACGCCGCGTGCAGGAAGAAGCATTTCGGTGTGTAAACTGCTTTTATCAGGGAAGAATCCCTCACCTTTTAGCTTTTATCTTATAAATAAAATCTAACAACTAATAAATGAGGGTTAAAAGGTGTGGGATGACGGTACCTGAGGAATAAGGACCTCCTAATTTCGTGCCAGCAGGAGCGGTAATACGAAAGGTCCAAGCGTTATCCGGTTTTATTGGGCGTAAAGCGTCCGCAGACGTCTAGTCAAGTTTTTCGTCAAAACTTTAGGCTCAACCTAAAGATTGCGAAAAAAACTGATTAGATAGAGGTTGGGAGAGGCCAGTGGAATGGCTGGTGTAGGAGTCAAATCCGTTAATATCAGCTAGAACACCAAATGCGAAGGCAGCTGGCTGGAACATACCTGACGTTCAGGGACGAAAGCGTGGGGAGCGAAGCGGATTAGATACCCGCGTAGTCCACGCTGTAAACGATGGACACTTGACATTGGCAGTCTCGACCCTGTCAGTGTCGCCTCTAAATAAGCTAACGCCTTAAGTGTCCCGCCTGGGGAGTACGAGCGCAAGCTTAAAACTCAAAGGAATAGACGGGAACCCGCACAAGCGGTGGAGCACGTGGTTTAATTCGACGATAAGCGGGGAACCTCACCAGGGCTTGACATCCTACCTATGTTTGACCTTAATCGGACAAACTTAGTGGTAGTGACAGGTGCTGCATGGTTGTCGTCAGCATGTGCTGTGAAGTGCACCGTTAATTCGGGTAACATGCGCAACCCCTATCCTATGTTATATTTTCATGGGAAACTGCTCCGGATAACGGAGAGGAAGGTGGGGATGACGTCAAATCAGCATGGTCCTTACGCTCTGGGCTACACACGTGCTACAATGGCCGATACAATGGGCTGCTAAGCGGTAACGCGGAGCTAACCCCATCAAAGTCGGTCTAAGTTCGGATCGAGGTCTGCAATTCGACCTCGTGAAGTTGGAATCGCTAGTAACCGCGGATCAGCCACGCCGCGGTGAATACGTTCTCGGGTCTTGTACTCACCGCCTGTCACGTCAAGGGAGCCGGCAATACCCAAACTTCCTCGTCCGAGGGGGAAAGGTAGGGCTGGTAACAGGGACGAAGTCATAACAAGGCATCCGTAGGGGAACCTGTGGATGGATCACCTCCTTTCTAAGGAGAATTGTTCCGGCGTAGCCGTGAACAAACTCTCGTCCTTCATTGATGAATGAAGGAGTAGTTGAGTCTTCCTTTTAGGGAGACGAGAGTAAAAAACCCTTGCTCGGTGGGGCAAGGTTAGACGTTATAACTATCAAGATGCTAATTCTAATAATATAAACAATAAGATGTTAAAAGGAATACAAATAAAATTATCAAATACTTTTACTTTAAACAGTGTATGTTAACTATTAGATTATCCCGTGTGGGAAAAAAGAAATACGCAACTTATAGAATAATTATTCAAGAAAAAGCCAGGGATCCTTGGGCTAAAGCTCTGGAAATTTTAGGTACTTATAACCCACACACAAAAGAGATTAAATACAAACAAGAGCGTTTGAATTACTGGTTATCAGTCGGAGCACAAACCTCAGCTACGGTTAATAATTTATTGATTAAAAACAATATTATTGAAGGCAGTAAAAGAAAAGCAGCTAAACTAAATAAAAAGAAAGAGCAAACAGAAAAGCAATCAAGTGAAGCCAATAAGACCGGGGAAGAAAATCAAGCAAAAGCTGATGAGGATAAAGTAGCTGAAAGACAAGAAGAACTAAAACAAAAAAAAGATGAATCGGCTGAAGATAAAGATGATGAGCAAGAAAAAAACAATAAGCTAAAACAGGAAGCTACTCAAGACAATCAACCAAAACAAGAAACAGACAAGGATAAAAAAGACACTTCGGATAAAGAATAAAATAACCCATATGACAATGTTACTTGGCCCCCTTGAAGGGGGTTTTTAATTTTTACATATAAAATACCTTATAACCCTACTCTGTTTTAGCTCGGGCTACATAGATCCAAACCGCATTAAACGCTTAATCTAAATTTAGAATTTTAGATTTGATTTTTTTGCTTAATCTTGGCATAATGAAACTATTACATTTTAAATGTCTTATCTAAAATTTTGAGTGAAATAATATAAGAATTTAAAAATTACCATCTATGAATTTACCAAAAGCATATAATCCAAAAGAAAGCGAATCAAAAATTTATAACAAATGGGAAAAATCCGGATATTTTAATCCGGATAATTTAACATTGGATAGCAATGCTGAAAGCTACACCATTTCCATGCCGCCGCCAAATGCGACTGGGGTATTACATGTGGGCCATACCTTAGGAATTGCTATTCAAGATACAGTTATTAGATACCAAAGAATGACTAATAAAAAGGCGCTTATGGTACCCGGCACTGACCATGCTGCTATTGCTACTCAAAATGTAGTTGAAAAAATACTGCGCCAAGAGAATAAAACTAAATATGATTTGGGTAGAGAAAAGTTTTTGGCACGCGTTAATCGATATGTTGAGCAAAATAAAGGCACTATTAATAATCAAACGCGTAAAATGGGTGCTTCATGTGACTGGTCAAGGGAAGCTTTTACTATGAGCAATAAATTAAGTAAAATTGTTTCTCTTCAATTTAAAAAGATGTATGACGAAGGTTTAATTTATAGAGGTGAACGTATCGTAAATTGGTGCCCCAGGTGCCATTCAACACTTTCAGATGATGAAGTTGAGCATAAACAGCAAAATAGTGGATTTTGGACTTTTAGATACAGTCGTGATTTTCCTATTTCCATAGCCACTACGCGACCTGAAACTAAGCTGGGTGATACTGGGGTAGCGGTCAATCCCCAAGACAAGCGCTACAAACAATATATTGGCAAAGAATTTAATGTTGATTTTCTGGGGGTAGATTTAAAAATTAAAATTATCGACAATAATGAAGTAGACCCCAATTTTGGAACAGGAGCGCTGGGTGTAACCCCCGCACACTCTATAGTGGACTGGGAAATGGCCCAAGATAACCAATTGGAGGTAAAAAAAGTCATTGGCCAAGATGGCAAAATATTATCCGGATTTGGAGAATTTAGTGGCCAAAATACAAAAGGAGCCGGTAAAAACATAGTAGCCAAACTCAAACAAAATAAATTGATGGAAAAAGAAGAAAAAATTGAAAATAATTTATCACTTTGCTATAGGTGCGGCACTCATATTGAGCCACTTCCCTCCCTTCAATGGTTTATTGGGGTAGATAGAGAATTTGAAATAGAAAATCCGAAACTTATAAAAAAATACGGCAAGAAAAAAACAACACTTAAAGATATATCCCTATGGGCTGTTAGATCAGGTGAAATTAATATTGTACCGGACTACTTTAAAAAAACATATTTTCACTGGATGGAAAATCTGCGTGATTGGTGTATCTCCAGACAAATCTGGTTTGGTCATAGAGTTCCTGTTTTTTACCACAAGCAAACAGATACTAAATTGAAAAACAATAATGACAAACAAGATAATAATATTTTTGTAGGTCTAAACCCGCCAAGTAATGAATGGATACAAGATGGAGATACATTGGACACTTGGTTTTCCTCTGCGCTATGGACATGGTCAACACTTTTGGATGATAAAAATTATAAAAACTATGACAACTTAGAGGGTTGGATAGAAAACAGTCCGGATCTGGATAAATTCCACCCTACTGAGCTAATGGAAACCATGCACGATATTTTGTTTTTTTGGGTGGCCAGAATGATTATGATGACATTGTATAGCTTGGGCGAAATACCTTTTAAAAATGTTTATTTGCATGGTATGGTACAAGATAAAAAAGGGCGCAAAATGAGCAAATCCCACCCTGAAACTTGTATTGAACCGATTGAGGTTTCAGAAAAATATGGAACAGATGCTTTAAGGTTGTCAATGATTGTGGGAAATAGCCCCGGTACACCACTCAAACTATCTGAAGAAAAAATCGCAGCTTATAGAAATTTTGCTAATAAATTGTGGAATATAGGGAGATTTATACAACTCTCAGTTAGCGACAAACAAATAATAAAAAAAGAAAATAACAGATCATTTAACCTTAAAACTCTCTCTGATAAGTGGATAGTGAGCAGGCTAAATCACCTGATTGGTGAAGTGACTGAAGACATGGAAAAATATCGCTTTGGACTGTCAGCTGAAAAAATTTATAACTTTACATGGAGCGAGTTGGCTGACTGGTATGTAGAAATAGTTAAGATACAAAATGATAAAAATAGTTATCTCTTACTTTTGGAAGTTTATACTGCTTTGTTAAAACTACTCCACCCCTTTACTCCGTTTGTAACAGAAAAAATTTGGGAATTTATGGGCGATGGGCGTCTCTTAATGGTCCAAAACTGGCCTGATATTCAAAAAAATAAAATTGACGTAAAAACAGAGCAAGATTTTGCCCTGTTACAGAATTTAATTACAGCCATTCGGGCTAAACGCAAAGAAAATAAAGTTGAACCTAAAAAAATAATAGATATCCAAATTGCCGGAGCGGAAGATTTGATAGACCAAAATAAAAATATCATTAACCACCTTACTAAAGTTAATTTAAACTTAACACCTTCTTTAGCTGAATTTAATTTTAAGGTAGCAAATTTAAAAATTAAAATATAAAAAATACCTTTAAGCGATAAAGAAAAGAAACGGGGCTATACCCGTTTCTTTTTAATTTTTTGATTCTCTCTCTTCTTCAAGTTGACGCATTAGATCCCTATAATCATCTGCTATTCGCACTTCTCCATCCACTATATGTACAATTTTATTACTTAAAACATTTTTAAGCTCTTTATTCGTAATCCTTGGAATTTCTGGATTAATTTTTTTTTCAACTTCTTGATCTTCTTGCGTTGGTTGTCTTTTTGACTCCATAAATATATTTTTTAATTTTTAATAAATGGAAAAATAATATAATCCCTTATTAACTTAATATAACAAAATAAATTAAATTGTCAAGAAAATAGGGCTCAATACTTTTGAGTAATGCTTTCCCTGTATTGGAGAGCTTCGGCAATATGGTGGTCTAAAACCTCGTGTGAACCCTCTAAATCAGCGATGGTTCTGGCCATTTTAAGCATTCTATAATAAGTCCGAGCTGAAAAGTGCTGCAGGTGGGCGGCTTGTTTGAGAAGCTCTAAGGCAGTTGTCTTGGCTTGGCTCATTTTTCTTGCTTGATCTGAGTTCATCTCTGAATTGGTATAAAAACCACTCTCTTTGAAACGCTCTAACTGAATCTGCCTGGCAACGCTTACTCTTTTTCTAATATGAATAGACTTTTCTTCATTTTCTATTTTTTGCAATTTTTCAATGTCAACTTTAGGCACTTCAATATGTATATCAATCCTATCCAAAAGCGGGCCTGAAATTTTGCTTTGATATTTTTCTATTTGTGCCTGCGAGCAGGTGCATTGTTGGTCAGAGTCAGTTAAATATCCGCAGGGACATGGGTTCATAGAGGCAACTAAAACAAATTTAGCTGGAAATTCCAAAGTGCCCTGTGCACGCGAAATATGAATTATACCATCTTCTAAGGGCTGCCTTAAGTTTTCCAAGACTGACCGTGGAAATTCCGGAAATTCATCTAAAAAAAGCACTCCGTTGTGGGCTAAAGATATTTCTCCCGGTTTCGGCCAAGCACCTCCGCCAACTAAACTCACCCCAGAAGCGGTGTGATGAGGTGCTCGAAAAGGTCTTTCCACTATTAGGGGGCGATTTTGCGGCAACAGACCAGCTGTAGAATATATTTTAGTTACTTCCAATGACTCTTCTAATTGCATTTGGGGTAAAATAGTTGGCATGGTTCTGGCAAGCAAGGTTTTACCAGCCCCGGGAGGGCCTTGCATAATAATATTATGCCCGCCGGCTGCTGCAATCTCAAGTGCTCTTTTAACTTGTTGCTGACCTTGAATGTATTGCATGTCCAGACTATTTACTTGATTGTAATGCAAAAAATCTTTTTTATCCAACACAAAGGGTTGGATCAACTCTTGACCTATTAGATGTTGAATTATCTGGTCTAAATTATCTACTGGAAAAACATCCAAATTCTCAATTAAAGCCGCTTCTGCGCTATTAGAGGCAGGCAAAAAAATATTTTGAATACCCAAATGCTTAGCCATAAGCGCAATAGAGATAACACCATTGACTGGCCGCAGTTGACCGTCTAAGGATAATTCGCCAATAAAAATAGATTTTTTAAAATTGAATTGGGGTTGTATCTCTTTGTGGGCAATTAAAATACTCAGAGCAATTGGTAAATCATAAGCGGGGCCTTGTTTTTTAATATCGGCCGGAGCTAAATTAACATTAATTTGACCTCTGGGCCAATCATAGGTGGAATTTTTAATAGCACTTCTAACGCGCTGACGTGACTCTTGAATAGCTACGTCAGGTAAGCCCACAATAAAAAAGCGGGGATTAGCTGGAATGATATCCGCCTCTACTTCAATTTTTTGGCAGTCAAGTCCAATGACTGCGGCTGATAAAACTTTGACAGACATAAATATTAATTTCTATAGTTAGTTTTTCTAATAGAAAAATAAAAAAATAAAACCACACCTGCCACTATCATCACATCTGCTAAGTTAAAAACTGGCCAAAAAGGCAGATCAATATAATCAACAACATAACCTAAAGCAACTCTGTCTATAAAATTACTTAATGCTCCAAATATAATAAATAAAATACTTAAAGAAAAATAAAACAACTCTTCTTTTAAATAACTAAAAAAAACTACAATTAAAAGGAGGATTATTATGGCACTTAATACAATTAAGAACTGAGGTGGAATATACAAACCAAAAACCACGCCTTGATTATGGACATAGTTGATAAAATTTAATTTACTAAAAAAACCTTGATCAATAAAATATTTTAAATAAATATCTATTAAGAAAAGTGATAAAATCACTACAAAAGTAAAATTAAATTTATTTTTTTGCATATATCTTTATTATAGCGCAATTTAAAAACCCCCGCCAATATGGCAGGGGGTTTTAGAAAATAATATATTTATTTATTAGAAAATTTTTGTTTACACTCAACACACGCTGAAGAAGTAGGACGAGCTTCAATCCTTTTTTCAGCAATTTCTTTACCACAATATTTACAAATTCCATAATGCCCATCTTCTATCCTTTTGAGGGCAGTGTTAATATCCCGCAAACTTTTTTCAAGCGTATTTTTAACAGACAAATCACTATCATAGCTGGCTACTTCTGAAGCATTTTCGCCGACGTGATCCCCATATTCTGGAAAATTTACCTTTGTATTTTTTCCATCACCTGTTACATAGTCAGCTAAATCCTGCTCTAACTGCTTTTTCTCATCAAGTAAGCGTTTTCTTATTTTGTCTAAAAAATTTTTATCAAATGACATAAATTTTAACTAAAATAAGGCAAAACTTAATTTACCTTAAAATTATTTCTGCTTGTTTTTAGTATAGCATTTATTGCCTAATAAATCAAGGCGATAAATCAAAAAAAACAAATAGATGCCGGCTTGCGCCATAACTATTAAATCCACAAAAAATTATAATAATGGGCATTGCTTTTATTCGGTCTGAGTTGCTTTTGCTATTTTTTTAATAATTCTTTTTACCAAATCATATTCAATAGCGCCCTGCCGACCATAAGTCTTAATTCTTAAATATTCACCCCATACTCTATTTCTACCAAAATCAAAAGTATGCCAATTAGTACGGTTAATTTTTTTTAGAGCGACTCTATACTTTACATCAAAGGTTTGCTGATAAATTGGAATTTCGTTAAAAAACTTTCTAAGCGTCAGGTATCCCCTGCCCGCAGCGTGTGATTTAAAAATAAACAATAAACTTTTGAGTTGTCTGAACTCCTTATATTTAAACATTTCAGCTACGTTTTCGTAGGTGCTGGCGGATTTATTTTCTGTTATAAAATCTATTTTTTTAAATTTATCCAAATTTAAATGCTTCATTAAATTTCCTGACTCTGGTATAATTTTTTTAATCCCCAACTCTTTTGCTAACGGTTTGGGTATAAAACCCCCACTCAAAAAAACTTTCTTGGCAATAGAGTGTGATAAAATATCATCTAAAAGCCCTGCCAGCTTGCCGATATTGGTTGAACTGCCAAAGACGAAAATACCATCTACTTTTTTTGGACTATCATCTTGACGAAAACATAATTGGGTTAACAGTTCTTTAGCTTCATCTGTTAAAATCGGACAATGTGGGTTGCGCGGTATGGTCATAATTATAGCTAACTAATAATTTGTTGGTATAATTTTTTATACGCTTTGGCTGACTTGGTCCATGAAAAATCTTGTTGCATAGCATTGGATACCAATTTATTCCACACTCTTTTATCTTGATAAACTTCAAGTGCGTGTTTAATAGTCTTCAGCATTGCTTGACTACTATATTTTTCAAAAGCAAAACCAGTAGCTTGCTTGATATTGGCCACGGGTGATTTGGTAAGTTTGTGTAGTTTATACTTGTTAGTTTGAAAATGTTCAACTGTATCTTTTAAACCACCCGTGTGTCTAACTATGGGCAGTGTGCCATAACGCATAGCAATCATTTGACCCAAACCGCATGGCTCATAGAGTGATGGCATTAAAAACATATCCGCGCCGGCATAAATTTGGCGAGCAAGAGTTAAGTCAAACTCAATAAAAGCGTGAAATTTAGAACTATATTTTTTATTCATTTGTTTAAAAAACTCTTCATATTTTTTAGCGCCGGTGCCCAAAATAACTAATTGTAAATTTTTATCCATAATTGAGTTAAAAGCTTGGCTCAATATGTCAAAACCTTTTTGCCCTGCCAGACGAGAAACCATGCCAATCAAGGGTTGGCTGTCTTGATCCAAATTAGCTTTTTGTTGAAGTGTTTGTTTACTCACTCTTTTATTTTTTATATCATCTGACTGATATTGTCGGGTAACATGCGAGT
>CAZVLW010000035.1:0-9359 GCA_964628705.1 uncultured Gammaproteobacteria bacterium | reverse complement strand
CGGGCAGGCCACGCCAACAGCTACGCAGTTAGGCGGGCAGGCCACGCCAACAGCTACGCAGTTAGGCGGGCAGGCCACGCCAACAGCTCTAGGCAGTTAGGCCTGTCCGCCTTACTACGCAAGCGTAGCGTTGTAGGCGTGACGGGCAAAGTGGAATATAAAAATATTTTTTATAAAACGATTATATCTTTTAAGTTTGTATTAATTTCGCCTCGTTAGCTCAGTTGGTAGAGCAGCTGCCTCTTAAGCAGACGGTCGGGGGTTCAAATCCCTCACGGGGCAAAATAGATTTTGTCACGTGAAATTTTTATTAGATAAAGTTTTCTTAAATTGTGTATTGTAAGCTCTAAATAAAAATATGTTTAAAAACAAAAAAACAAGATTTCTGGAATTTTTACTTATAGGAGTTTTAATGGGTGTGATTGAGGATGTAATTGCAATTTTTGTAGCTACAGATGAGCAAATAGATTGGCGGGTTATTTGGGTTGTTTTTTTAGTGGCTATCCCTTTTGCTTTTTTGTCTGAGTATGTGGTTGACCATCCTATGTTTTGGGAAAAGGTTAGCAGAAGCAAATCATGGAAGGATAAATTGTTGGCTAAATTAAGAAAATAAAGTCACAACCAAAATAAAAATCCCCCTTTAGATTAAGAGGGATTTTTAATTGATAATATCGGTTTTAAACTACAGCCACATTGACCACCTCATCAGAGGCTTGTTTAAGGCGGATTAACCTTACGCCTTGCGTGTCGCGCCCAAGAGTTGGTACGTCTTGGAGGCTTAATCTAATAAGTTGCCCTTTGGCAGAGATTATAATCAGATCACCTTTATAGTCTGCTGGTAAATTTTTTAGGTCTACAATGAATGAGCATGCTAAAGATCCGGTTTTAGGGGTAACTTTTAATGTTTTTATACCACTTCCACCTCTGCCTTGGGTTTTATATTTATTAAGCGAGGTTAGTTTTCCAAAGCCATTATGGGAGAGGGCAAAAATAAATCCATTTTTATTGTTACTGTTGATAATATCCATACCGATTACTCGGGCATTTTTTTTAGGTTTAATACCTTTAACTCCTGAAGCGGCCCTGCCCATAGGTCGCAGATCAGTTTCTTTAAAACGAATAGCTTGGCCGGATGAGCTGGTGAGAATTATTTCGTCTTTGCCGCTGGATGGTTTAACCCATTCAAGCGAATCTTCGGGCTTGAGGTTAATAGCTATTAGACCGGATTTTCTTACATTGGCAAATTTATCAAGTGGCACCTTTTTTATAAGTCCTTTTTGGGTGGCCATGACTAAAAATTTGTATTGCTCTAAATAGGGAATAGATAAAACTGAAGTGACTTTTTCATGCGGGGCGAGTTGCAGGAAATTAACAATGGATTGACCTTTGGCGACACGTGATGCAACTGGGATATCGTAAGCTTTCATTTGGAAGACTCTACCTCGAGTGGTAAAGAATAGTATATCTTCGTGTGTGGTAGTAGAAAATATTTCTTCAACCACATCTTCTTCTTTGGTAGTTAGTCCAGCTACACCTTTACCGCCGCGACCTTGTGATTTGAAGGTAGTGGGGGGTAGGCGTTTAATATAACCGTCTTTAGTAAGAATAATAATGGCGCTTTCATCGGGAATAAGGTCTTCTTGTGAAAATTTATCCACTGCGTTTTTATAAACTCTTGTTTTTCTTTGATCGCCATATTTCTTCCTGATTTCCGTCAATTCATCTTTGATAACTTTTAATATTTTTTTGGGGCTTTTGAGTATAGCTTCTAATTCTTTAATTAATTTTCTTTTTTCTTTTAGTTCTGTTTCTATTTTGATGCGTTCAAGGTTAGCCAATTGTTGGAGGCGCATATCTAAAATAGCAAGTACTTGTCTTTGAGTGAGCTTAAATTGTTTGATGAGATTGGTTTTAGCTTGCTCTTTGTCTTTGGATTTTTTGATAGTTTTTATGACGGCATCAATTTTATTTAGCGCCATTATTAAACCTTCAAGTATGTGTGCTCTTTCTTTGGTTTTATTAAGATCAAATTGTGTGCGTTTGGTAATTACTTCTTGTTGGTGCTTGATATATTCTTCAAGTATCATTTTAAGAGTAAGCACTCTTGGTTGTATGCCATCTAGTAATGCCAGCATATTAACATGGAAAGAGGTTTGCAGAGGGGTGCGTTTATAGAGTTGGTTGAGTATTTTTTTGGGATAGCTGTCTTTCTTTAGGTCAACCACTACCCTTACTTCACCTTTAGCTGATTCATCGCGGATATCTTTAATCCCTTCAATTTTTTTGTCTTTAACCAGATCGGCCATTTTTTCAATAAGGTTGGCTTTGTTAGTTTGATATGGCACAGAAGTGATGACTATTCTATGAGTGCCGCCTTTAGCTTCAACTATATCAGCATCACCGCGCATGACGATTGATCCTTTACCTGTGGCGTAAGCTTGTTTAATATCCACTTGGTTAAAGATTGAAGCTCCGGTTGGAAAATCTGGACCAGTAATAAATTTCATTAGATCATCTAGGTCAGCTTTTGGGTTGTCTATGAGGTGCGTAATACCGTCAATTAATTCAGTTAAATTATGAGGAGGAATGCTGGTGGCCATGCCCACAGCAATACCTAAAGTTCCGTTTAATAATAAATTTGGCAATTTTGCTGGCAAAACTTTTGGTTCTTGTTGGGTACTGTCATAATTGGAGACAAAATTGACTGTTTCTTTTTCAATATCATAGAGCATGTATTCGGCAATTGAAGTCAGTTTAGCTTCGGTATATCGCATAGCTGCTGCTGAATCTCCGTCCATGGAGCCAAAGTTCCCTTGTCCGTTGACCAATCTATAGCGCATAGAAAAATCTTGTGCCATTCTGACCATAGAATCATAAACAGCCATATCTCCATGGGGATGATACTTACCCAAAACCTCACCGACAACAGTAGCCGATTTTCTATATTTAGATGCCGACTTTAATCCAATAGACCACATAGCATACAGAATTCTGCGATGCACTGGTTTAAGCCCATCACGCACATCAGGTAAGGCGCGTGAAACAATCACGCTCATAGCGTAATCCAAGTATGATTCGCGCATTTCTTGGGTAATGTCTATGTTTTTAATTTTAGCTGTTATGGGGGCAGCTGCAGGAGATTCTTGAGCAGTTTGTTTAGGGGTGATATTTTTATATTTTTTGCCTTTGTCTTGTTTTTTGGATTGGTTTTTTTTAGTATCGTCTTTCTTATTTGGCATATTATATAATTAATTATTCAGATAGATGCGGGTGATTGGTAGTAGTGGTAGTGGTGCTGGCTTTAACTTTTATGTTTTGAACTAAATTTTCCAGTTCGTCAGGAGAGAGTTGCACGGCTTGTTGAATAGTCTCTGCTGAATCCGTTGGGCTTTGATAAGAGTTGTTTAGATCTTTGATGTTTTTATATAAATCATTTACATCATTGGTGATTTGTTGCCAGTTTTGTTTTAAACTGGGTTTATAAATACTCTCTTTATTACTTTCTTTTGCTGATTGTGAAGTATTTAGCGTTTTATCAAGATTAATAATCCAAGCAATTATGATGATTGTCATAATTAGTCCAATACTTAAATAAAATTTAGTTTTTTGTGAATTAATGGGCATAAAGTAAGTAAGCTAATTTTTCGCAAGGAAAGTTTTTTGGGGATAAATCAAGTAATTGGTAAAGTAGATATATTAAACAACTAAATAATTTTATGGTTAATATAAAGTTTTAAATTTTAATATCAAATATTTATAAAATATTTTAAGTATGGGTTTAAATTATAATAATGAAAAAATAAGTTGTTAATTTTGTTTTCAATATATTTACAAGGATTGTTTTTTTATTTTTTGGATGTCTTTATTGGGGAAGCTGTTTCTTATTTTTTTAATATTATCAATTTACTGTCCTCTTGGGGCAGGTCTTTTTTATTTATTTTTAATTTATCTATCTCTTCTTTTTTGTTGCCCATTTCTTTGATAAAAGTTTGGAGAGTGTTTAGCTCAACTTTTAATCCGGGAATTTTGTAGTGCATAGGGATAATAATGCGCGGTTCAATTTGTGAAACTAAGGTAGCCGCCTGTTTGGCATCAATGGTGTACTTGCCCCCAATGGGAATCAATAAGATATCAGTGGATTCTATTTTTTCAAGTTGGTCGTCGTTTAGTTGTGTTTGTTTAATATGCCCCAAATGGGTGAGAGTTATATCATCCGCTGTAATTACGTAGATGGTGTTATTGGGATGGGTCTCATTTTTTTCTTCTGTGGTTGGGTGGAAATTTATGCCATGAATAAAAATATTACTAACTTCGTATTCGCCAGCATTTTTAATAACAAATGGCTCATTATTTTTAGTACTGCCTTTAATTGAGTTGGCGTCAGTATATTTATTATCATCTATACTAAGAGTTACAATATCGGCGTTGAGCCGTGGTTTCTTAAGCCCACATTGTGAGCTGTAGGGATCAGTAATAAGTAGAGTTTCTTTTTCTCCAGGTTTTTTGCTTTGTATTTTAAAACATGATTGGCCTAACCATTGAAGTGTCATATAGGTTGTGCTTGTTAGATTAAATAAATTTTAAAAGGGAAACGCCCCTTTTAATAGCTTAATTTTAGCAATTTTTTACAGCTCTTGTCAAATATTAAAATATGAGTTATAATATTTTTAATTAAACGAAATTGCCTTAATCGTTTAATAATTATAAATTATAAATTAACCCAAGGCAGAATCTATTAATATAAATAGCCTGGGTTTTGCCAGGCTTATGTTTTTAGATAAGTAATGATTTTATGACTACAAAAACTTCTAAAAAAACAAGCCAAATGGATAAACTCTTGACTTCAAATGACAACCCCAGTTTGCCTAAGATGGGGGAAATAGTTGGGGGTAAGGTGGTTTATGTCGGACGCAATGAAATAATTGTTGATATAGGCGGAATTGTGACTGGTATTATCAGAGGACATGAAGCTTATGATGAGTCTGGAGAATATGAGAATTTAAGGATTGGAGATGAGATTGCGGCTACTGTGCTGGAGCTTGAAAATGAGCGAGGTTTGATGGAACTTTCAATTCGGCAGGCAGGCCATCAAAAAGCTTGGGATCGTCTTAAACAACTTAAAGATGAAGGCGAAATTGTTCAAGTCAGCGTGTTGGATGCTAATAAAGGGGGATTAATGGTTAAATTGGATAATATAGTTGGTTTTTTGCCAGTTTCCCAGTTGTCAGCTGAGAATTATCCCCGAGTTATTGGTGGTAATAAAAATAAAATTTTGGAAAAATTAAAGAAATTAGTAGGCACTAATTTAGACGCTAGGGTGATTGACATTAAAGAGGAGGAGGGAACCCTGATTGTTTCAGAAAAAGAAGTTGATAAAGAAGAGCGCAAGAAAGAATTAGAGCAGTATAATAAAGGCGGTGTAGTAGAAGGCGTGATAACCGGAGTGGTGGATTTCGGTGCGTTTATAGAATTTGGCGACGGTTTGGAAGGTTTGGTGCATATTTCAGAGTTGGGCTGGCAGCGGATAGATGATCCTAAAGACGTGGTTAAAGAAGGTCAGCAAGTTAAAGCTCAGATTATTGAAATTGATAAAAATAAGGTTTCTTTGTCTATTAAGAGATTAAAAAAAGACCCATGGCGGGATGTGGCTGATAAATATAAAGTGGGTGACAAAGTGAAGGGTATGGTCGTCAAAAAACATAAGTTAGGCGCTTTTGTTGAAATAGAACCAAACATACAAGGGCTAGCCAGATTTTTTGACCATAAAAATAAAACCATTGATGAAGAAAAAAAAGAAAGGGTTGAATTGGGTGATAAATATAATTTTATTATTACCAATTTTGAGCCGTATGACCATAAACTTGGTTTAAGCTTGGCTGATAATAAATTAGCCCAAGATTCTTCCAAGCAAGATAAATCAACCAAACCAAAAGAGAAGGCAGAGCCAAAAGATAAAGTAGATGCAGATGGGTCAAGTGATGAAGATAATAAAAAGAAAGAAGTTTAATTTTCAAGTAATATAAAAAATGGTAAAATAAGCTTAGTTATTTTATGAAAAATTTATCTAAAACTTTTATTATATTTTTTGTAGTCATGCTGGTTATGGCCGGCGTTTTGTCTATTTTTGAATCTCAAAAGCAGGAGATTCAAGAGATTAGTTTGGCAGAGGTGGCTGCTAAGATTAAGGCAGGAGAGATAGATGCCATTGAAGTGAGAGGTAACACAATTGAGCTAAAGGGAAAGAGCGATAAAAAAATAGTTAGTCACAAAGAGGCAGTTCAGTCTTTTAGTGAAGCTATGATAAATTATGGTGTGTCTGAAGAAGAGTTAAGACAAACTGATATTAAAATTAAAACCGAATCAGGATTGAGTTATTGGTTAGGCGTGATTTTGCCTTTTGCTTTGCCAATTTTGTTAATTATCGGTTTTATTTATTTTCTTTCACGCCAAGTTCAGGGGGTAAACAAGAAAGCCATGTCATTTGGTCAAAGCAATGCCAAGTCAGAATCCCCAACTGATAAAAAGAAACCAAAAGTTAAATTTAATGAAGTGGCAGGAGCTAGTGAAGCTAAAGAGGAACTTCAAGAAATAGTGCAGTTTTTAAAATATCCCAAAAAATTTATTGATATCGGAGCCAAAATTCCTAAAGGTGTTTTATTAGTTGGCCCGCCCGGTTGTGGTAAGACACTTTTAGCTAGAGCAGTCGCAGGTGAAGCTGGAGTACCATTTTTTCATGTGTCAGGTTCCGAGTTTGTGGAGATGTTTGTGGGTGTAGGCGCAAGCCGTGTTAGGTCACTTTTTAATAAGGCTAAAAAAAATTCACCATGTATCGTGTTTTTAGATGAATTGGATGCTGTCGGCAGGCGCAGAGGATCTGGTTTGGGTGGCTCTCATGATGAAAGAGAACAAACTTTAAATCAGATTTTAGTTGAAATGGATGGTTTTGAGCCAAATGAAGGGGTGATAGTTTTGGCGGCTACCAATAGGCCCGATGTGCTTGACCCGGCATTACTTAGGACAGGTCGTTTTGACAGAAGGGTAATTATAGATTCCCCGGATTTAAAAGATAGAGAGGCAATTTTAAAGATTCATGCAAAAGGTAAAAAATTTGTTGACGATGTAAACTTACATACTGTGGCGGCTAGAACCCCAGGTTTTTCTGGTGCCGATTTGGCAAATTTACTCAATGAGGCAGCCATTTTCGCGGCTAAGAAGGGCAAGCAAAAAATTAATATGGAAGATATTTTAGAAAGCATTGATAAGGTAATGATAGGGCCAGCGCGCCGTTCTAGGATGCTTTCTGAAAAAGAGAAAAGAATCACAGCTTATCATGAAGCTGGCCATGCCTTGGTGGCACATTATTTACCTAATGCCGATCCAGTGCATAAGATTTCTATTATCTCACGCGGTCAAGCTGGGGGTTATACTATTAAATTGCCGGATGAGGATAGACATATGCAAAGTTATTCAGAATTTTTAGATGATATGTCTGTTATGCTGGGGGGTTATACAGCAGAACAATTTATTTTTAATGAGTTAACCACAGGAGCTAATTCAGATCTAAAAAGGGTAACTGATATAGCTAAAAAGTTAGTTACTCAATACGGTATGAGCAAAGCCTTGGGTCCGAGAACTTTTGGTGAGAAAGAGGAGATGATATTTTTAGGGCGTGAAATTAGTGAACAAAAAGATTATTCTGAAAAAACACAAGAGAAAATTGATGAAGAGATAAGCCGCTATATTAAAGAGGCCTATGAAAAGGCAAATAAAATATTGAAGAAACATGAAGATAAATTGCACGAAGTGAGCAAAGTGTTGCTGGAAAAGGAAGTGCTGGAAAGGGAAGAGTTTGAAAAAATTGTGGGTAAAAAAGAACAAAAGTCAAAGAGTGAATAGTTTGATTTGTTGTTTTTTATAAATTTATGGTATAATAAAGTTGTTGATAAATTTAATTTAAAATAATATGAAATTTTACAGACCCATGCTCAAAACAGCTCTTTATGCAACTTTTAAATATAGGTATTTATGGTTTTTTGGATTGTTTGCCGCTTTGGTTGGTAACAGCGGTGTGTTTAATTTGGCAATCCAAAATATGTCTAAAGTTGAATCAGCACCGCTTTGGTTGAGTCAGGTAAGAGATATTTTTACAAATTGGGAGTTTAATATTTTTTCAGTTAGTTGGGAAACAGTGGCGACCACTTTTGATTTTTGGGGTAGCTTCGTATTTGTTTTGTTTTTAGTCTTAAGTTTATTTTTGTTGTGGCTTTCAATTAGCTCCCAGGCTGCTTTGGTGTATGGCGCTAAGCAAAGTTTGGTGGGTAAAGAGGGCATTTTTAATGTTGTTTTTAAAAAAGGAAGAGATAAATTTTGGTCTGTATTACTTTTAAATATTTTTTTGAACGTGACTTTGGTAGCACTTTTGGTTTTAGTTAGTCTACCTTTTGTAATATTCTTTTTGGCTAATAGCAGTATTCTTTCACAAAATATAATAGTTATTTTAAGTTTTACTGTGTTAGTGCCTTTAGCTGTGATATTTGCTTTAATTATGAAGTTTGCTTTGATTTATGTAGTTAATGAAAACAGGCAGTTAGGTGAGGCAATTGTTAAGGCGTGGTATTTATTTGTTAAAAATTGGTTGATTGCTATTGAGACCGGTTTACTGTTATTGTTAATTAATATAGTGGCTACTGTATTATTAATTATTTTCGTTGTATTTTTAGCCATTCCATTTGTAATGTTGGGCATTATTGCTAGCCAGATAGCAAGTACAACTTTATTCTGGTTGGTAGCCGTGTTGGGCCTGGTAGTCTTTATTTTAATTTTATTTTTATATGGAGCGATTTGGAACACTTTTCAAATGAGTGTATGGGTAATACTTTTTGAAAAATTGCAAGGGGGTAAGGTATTTAGCAAGATTATGAGGGTGGCTATGTGGTTTAGCCATAGAAAGGAAAAAATAGGCCAAGATTATGAAGATTATAAAGAACTGGAGTCTAGTAAAAAGTAGAGTTAAATTTATTTTTCTATTATAAAAGCCACTTTCAAGTGGTTTTTTGGTTGAATTTTTAATAACATCAAGAAACTAAAAAAATAAGGTGGGATGCCGGAGCGGTCGAACGGGGCGGTCTCGAAAACCGCTGTCCCGCTTTGCGGGACCGGGGGTTCAAATCCCTCTCCCACCGCCAATTTATTAATGAGAGGAGATGTGGGGACAGTTCTTTAAATTTTACATTTAAAGGACTGTTCTTGAAGTAAGATGTCCTTGTGGGAGGGGATTTAATACCTAAGAAAACAGTCCTGCTAACGCAGAACTGTCCTTGTGGGAGGGATTTAACACCCAAGAACAGTCCTGCTGGCGC
>CAZVLW010000034.1:0-9416 GCA_964628705.1 uncultured Gammaproteobacteria bacterium | reverse complement strand
AAATTAGTGTAAAATTATTTCCAATTAAGGGGTTATTTTAATATAACTTGTCATAATTAAAAATTAGAAATTAGTTAAATGCCAAATATATTATTTCTGAACCCTATAACGCAAATGAAGCACATCCTCAGTTAGCTGTTTAAGCTCTATTAACTCTAAATCTAAATCAACGTTAATATCTTTAAATAAATTCAAACCCTCGCCAAATAATTTAGGCTCAATTGTCAGCCAAATTTCATCAATTAGGTTTTGCTCTAAAAACATAGTGTTAAGAGTGGTTCCCCCACCTAAAATTATTTGGTCATACCCCTTATTTTTTAGATAAGAAATTAGATCTTGAGGTTGTTTGTTTGTATAGATTAAATCTGGATTATCAGACGCCAGCTCCCCTGCCTGGCGCGTTGAAACCACATTTAACCTACCGGGCAATGGTTTACCAATAGTATCGTATGTTTTTTTACCCATCACAATTACACCGGCTTCTTGAGTAGTTTGGACAAATAATTTTTTATCTGCTTTGGAAGTCCAGAAAGCTCCGTGATCACTGCCTTTGGCAATCTTGCCGTCTAAGGTTGTGGCCATGAGAAGAATTACTTTTGGCATAAAGGTAAAATCAATTAACAATAAGCGATAATTAATAAACATAAATTCAACAGCTGGACTGAATTTGGGCGCACTACAACTAAGGATTATCCATCAAACTGCTATCTCAAAGTTGATACGCGGGTAACTTTGATAATTTTGGCGCTTGGTATGTGTATATTGCCAGTCAAAAATTGAAGTAAAATTATCCGTGCTAACAGTGGGGAGCGGGTATTTATGAGGGTCACGCTTAAGTTGCTCTTTGGCTCCTTGAATATGATTTTCATAAATATGCACATCTCCCAAAAATCCCACTAAATAGCCTTCCTCTAAATTAACTTCCTTAGCTAATAGATGCAAAAGCAAAGCATAACTGGCGATATTAAAAGGCAATCCCAGCATGATATCCACTGAGCGCTGATTCCACAATAGATTAAGACGATTATTTGTAACAGTAACCTGAAAACCATAATGACAAGGAGGTAGTGCCATCTGGTCCATCATTAAAGGATTCCATGCGCTAACTATCATACGCCTGTCATGCGGATTATTTTTAAGCATCTCAACTACTTTTTTAAGCTGGTCATATCCTTGATTGGTATAATCTGTATCATAGTTCTTATAAGGATGGTTGAAATGGCGCCATTGATAACCGTAAATGGGCCCTAAATCACGCTCTTCTGCCATACGGCGCTTGGCTTCTTGGTCGTGGCCATAAGGGGCTTTACGGGGATTTGCCCATTCATCCCAAATATGATTATTTTGCTCTTGCAACCACTTTTTATCGCTCATACCTTTTATAAAAAACTCTAACTCTGAGGCAATTAGTTTAAAGGGCATTTTTTTGGTAGTCAAGAGTGGAAAACCTTTTTGCATATCATACTTAAACATTTCTCCGGCAATAGCCAGTGTCTTTATTCCTGTGCGGTTGCTTTTCTTCTGACCCTCTTTTAAAATTTTTTCTACTATATCTAAATATGGTTGCATAAGAAAAATCTAATGGTTTAATGTTTAGATAGTTAAAAAGCTGGCTGTTGGCTGTATATTCCTTTTATTTACCAGTTGAACCAAAGCGGCCTTGCCCGCGGCTGCTTTGACTCAATTCGTCCACCTCTTCAAGCTCTGCGATAATTACTGGATAAATGATTAACTGAGCGATTTTATCACCTGCTTGGATTTGATAATCAGTCTCTCCTAAATTGATAAGTTGCACATTATATTCTCCCCTATAGCCAGCATCAAACACCCCGCCCAAAGTATGGAGTCCTACCTTTTTGGGGAGCGAGCCTTTGTCTTTGACTATGGCTGCATAACCTATTTTAAATTCCATGGCAAAACCAAGATTAAATATTTTACGCTCACCGCTTTTGAGTAAATAATCTTCAAGTGAAAAAAGATCCATACCCACATCTCCGGGATGGACATAACTTGGCAATTTAGCATTGCTATCCAGTTTTTTGATTTTAATTTTCATGATAAATTTTTTAATTGTTTATATTGACCGACTTTTAACTCCCCCAGCTTATAATCAGCTATACGAATACGCAGTAAATCTACCACTCCATAACCGCACTTTTTCATCATACGCCGAATTTGCCTATACCATCCTTGGTGAATGGTAAGATTTATCTGGCGCTTAGTGAGTTGTTTAATTTTATCCACCTTAGCCACTCCTTCTTGTAATTTAACACCTTGGGTGAGTTTGGACAATAAAGATGTTTGAATATTTTTATTTAAAATAACCAGATATTCTTTTTCATGCTGAAAACTGGGGTGGGTTAATTTTTGAGTAAATTCTCCGTCATTAGTTAGTATCACTAATCCACGTGAGTTTTTATCCAACCTACCCACTATCCACACTTTGGGCGAAGGGGGCACCAAATCAATGACTAATTTCTGTGCATATTTATCTTTGGTAGAGCAAGTGTATCCTATAGGTTTATGCACTAAATAATAAACATACTTTTTAGCTTTAATCGATCTTCCTTTAAACAGAACGCTATCTTTGTCAGGATCAATTTCTTGGCACACTTTTGCCACTTGTCCATTGACTTTAATTTGGCCTGATTTAATCAGCTCTACCGCCTTACGCCTTGAGGTAATACCAGCACGTGATAAATATTGTTGGAGATAAAGCATAAAATAATAAAGTAAACAATAAACAACCAATAAAGCATTAATTTTATGATAAACAAAAACGCTCAATGGCGTTTTTTTGATACCTTAGTAAAACCAAGTGATACTATTTTTTATCTAAAATAATATGTTTTTTACCCTCTAATATCTCAAATAAAAACTTGTCAGTCATACGATTTCGGTAATCAAATTCTTTCATTGTCATAATAGAATAACGGATGGGATTGGAAAAATTTTTTTCCATACTGGTAATCAGCCGCTTAACACTATTTTTATTCACATTACCAACGATTAAGATATCAGCCCGAGCATGTGGGTTGGCTACAAAAATACCGCTTAAAATCAAAATTTTTATACCCTTAAGAGTGCTTAATTTTTCTAATAATTTTTTATCAACCAATAGTTTAGATTTTAAAATTAAGGCGCGCAACTCTTCAAACAAGGTGTAGTTCTTATTAACTTGATAATATTTCCTATTTTCCTGTTTGTCGGATGCTGATTGATGCAATTGGTTATCCACCTGTTCCGGAGATAATGACTCAAGAATTTCCATTTTTTCCAATTTTTGAATTTCACGCCTAACTGAGTTGATATTTTCTTTTAAATCTCTGGCAATGCCTCTAATATAAAAAGCACTGTCAACATTATTGAAAAATAAAGTCAACAGCCGAGCTCTGGTTTTAGACCCAAATAAATCTTCGAGCATATATTTTAGGCTAATATTTAAACAATTTAGCTTAAATAATTATATTTTTATTATAATATAGTTTTCAGTTGTTGTAAAATTAAAAAGTTGTTATAATTAATATATAAAGATTAACTAATAATTTAACATATATGGATTATCAAATTAAAGTTGATAAATTGAAACTCCATAATACCAAAGCCAATTATCATTCACATATCTATATCTCTCCAGATAATAAAGCTATCGGTGCTGGTTTGGGTAGATTATTTATTATTGTTGAAGCTAAAAGTCGCGAAAAAAAAATTCCGTCAATATTGAATCAAATCGTAGAAGAACTCTCAGAATATTATTTTCACTCCCCCACTAAAAACAGCGAAGCCGCGCTGGAAACCACATGTCAATATTTTAACGAAAATATTTATGATATTACTGGCAAAGATAGCAAGTGGATCAGGGAAAGAATGAGTGTTTTGATTGCCACTTTGGATGATAATCAATTAATTTTAAGTGCTTACAACAATATCAAACTATGGCTGTTGCGCGACAATAAAATACATGACGTAACAGCCGGACAAAGTTCTCCCAAAAAGGATAGTAAAAGCAAAAAAATAGTTAACCAATTGATATCCGGTCAGCTGGACGACGGGGATGTATTGTTATTAACTAATTCTGCTATCTTTGATTATTTTTCGGATGAAAAAATTAAAAAAACTTTAACCACCTTAGCTCCTACTCAAGCCTGTGCTTTTTTTAAAAACACTTTGGTTGATTTAAAAACACCAGTAGATTTCAGTACAGTAGTGGTTAAAATTAATAAGCAAAAGGCTCGAGAGGATACTGAAGAGTATGCTAAACAAGAAATTCTTGCCAGCCAGCATAAAACGGCTGAATTAAGCCAAGCACAGCCGTCATTGGTAAACCGCTTGGTTAGGAACTTGAGCGGCTTAGTTAAAAAAGGCATTCAAAAAACTCGCCTAATGTTGAAAGATAATTTTTATAAGTTGAAAAATAAACAGAAAGATAAAAGTCAAACCCAAGCCGCCCAGCAAGAAACTGAACAAGCAACAGACTCTATTTTAATATCCTTAAAAAAGCTGATTGGCTTGATCAATAAATACAAATTAGCTTTGCTAATTTTAATTATTATTATAGCTTTTTTAAGCAGTCTGCTTTTGGTCAATAGAGATAAAAAAGAGCATCAAAACATTGCTGAATTTAATAATAATATTACACTCATTGAAGATAAATTGAATTCAGTAGAGGCCGCTTTAATTTATAAAGACAAAAATAAAGCCCAAGAATTGATAGGTCAAGCGCGCCAAATATATGAAAATATACAAATTCCAGAAGACCAAAATTTTCAAAATAAATACCAAGAATTGGGCCATAAAATCAATAATCAATTTTCTGATTTGTACAATATAGAAGAGATCCAAAATTTAACCAAATTGGCTGATTTACCCGCCCAATTAAGCCCGAGCTCTAATATTATTTTAGGGCCTAAAAATATTCTTTATTTTGCCGCCGGCAGTAATTTATATAAAGTTAATTCTCAAAACCAAGGTGTTGATAAGATTGCTGAAACTGACACGAATATTTTAAAAATAAAAAACTTCAATAAGGATCGCCTAATTTTAATAACTCAAGCCCAAAAATTTTGGTTTTTAGATATCAATAATTTTTCTGTTAGAAAATTATCCTCTGTTAATCAACCCAGTCAAGAAAGCCAAATACAAGATTTTGATATTTACTCTGAAAATATTTATACCCTTGACAATGGTTTAAATAATATATATAAATACAACTACTCACAAAACCAATTTGATGAACCACAAACTTGGCTAGAGGATGAAGTGGATATTGATGACAATAAATACATTGCCATTAATGGTAGTATCTGGCTGTCAGGACAAGACTCTAAAGTGTATAAATTTTTTAGAGGCAGACAAGAAATCTTTGCTATTAAAGGCAATTACAAGAAAATTAGTGTTGACACTGTAGTTATTTTTAACGAAAAGATAGATAATATGTATTTGTTGGATAAGGATAACAATACAATTTTGATAGCCAACCAAAATGGCGAAGTACAAAGACAGTTTTTGGCTGATAAAATAGGGCGAGTTACATCCATTTACCCTAATACTGAAGAAAGTGAGCTTTATCTACTAACAAATGAGAAAGTAATTAAATTCAGTTTAGACTAAACAATTTTTTACGGTAACGGGGATATTTTTTGTCTATCTCAAGCTAAGCCAATATCTAAATATAATTTTAAGATAAAACTAAGAAACCCTCTGCTTTTAAAGCAGAGGGTTTTTATGGGATATATAAAAAATCTATTTTAGAGTAACTTGCGCACCAGCTTCTTCAAGCTTCTTTTTCATCTCTTCTGCCTCTTCTTTGGAAACACCCGGCTTTATCACAACAGGTGCGCCTTCTACTATTTCCTTGGCCTCTTTAAGCCCTTTTTCAGTAATCTCTCTGGCGGCTTTAATCACTCCGATTTTGTTATCACCAACTGCGGTTAATTCTACATCAAATTCACTCTTTTCTTCAGCGGCTACACCGCCCTCAGCTGCGCCGGCAACTGAAGCTGCGGCAACTGGAGCCACGGCTGAAACGCCAAATTTTTCTTCTAAAATTTTAACCAACTCTGAGAGGTCTAAAACTGACATCTTCTCAATTTCTTCAACAATCCCTTTAAATTTTTCTGGCACTTCCACTTCTTTGTCTTGCTCATCTTGTTTTTTGTCTTGGTTTTCTTGTGAGGTGGTATCTTTAGCATTAGCCTGTTCATCTTTAGATGATTGGCTGTCAGTTGGATTTTGCTTGGACTCTTGTGACTCTTCAGCTTTTTGCTGGTCGCCAGTTTGAGCTTGGGCATTATCTTGTTTTTTTTCTTCGGACATAAAATTTTGCTTAACTTATAATTAATTGATAATATTAAAATTAAATAGCTTTATGGTTAAATAGTTTGACTATTGGTAAGTTTTATTTATATTATTGCTTTTGATCACTAATGGCATTTAAAACACCGACTAAATTGCGCAAATTACCAGCTAAGCTATTGACCAATCCATTTAATGGCGCTTTAATAGTGCCCACTGTCTTGGCAATCAATTCCTCCTTAGATGGCAGCTTGGCTAGTGCCGTCATACTTACTTTGTCCATCCAGCTACCTTCCAAAAAACCGCCAACTATTTCTATATTTTCATTCTGATTGGCAAATTTATCTAATACTTTAGCTGCTGAAATCTCATCTTGATCAGATATCGCTATGGAGATATTTTTTTCCAATAAATTGACTGGGGTGATATTATAGTCCAGCTCCTGCATAGCTTTTTGAAGCAATGTCTTCTTAACTACCCAATAGTCAACTGAATTTTCCCGCATTTGAGCTCTTAGTTCTTGATCATCGCTAACTGACAGGGCTGAAAAACTGGATAGAGTGGCTGATTTAGCATTGCGAATGCCCTGCTTTAAATCAGCTAACATTTGTTCTTTTTGTTGTTTAGTCTTTGGCATGTTTTTTTATTTAAAAATAATAAAAAAAATCCGCGAATTAACCGCAGAATCTAAAATAGCTAAAGTTAGCTTAATTTACCTCGGTAGGTCTTATCGGGGATTACCCTGCCTACTGTCTGCGGCCAAAGATTTTAAATTGTTAAAATTAGTATAACAGATATAAATTAGGTGTCAACATTGACAAAAAAAATATAATATGATACTTCCAAAAAAATTTATAACGCCCAATAAAAACAAATATAAAAATATTATGGTTTTTAATTTTGAATTATTTATAAATCACATTCTATCTTAGATATTTGGCTTTGTTTTGCTTATGTTCTTCAAAATCTTCAGCATAATGGGCATTACCCTGTTTATCTGTTAAAAAATACCAATAATTTGAATCTTCTGGATAAATGGCTGCCTTGATGGACTCAATGCCTGGATTAGAAATTGGTCCGGGAGGCAGGCCTTTATATTTATAAGTATTATAAAGCGAATCAATCTTTAAATCTACGCCAGAAACAGCTGGGGTGTTCTTACCAGTCACATAATTAATGGTGGAATCGGCCTGTAATGGCATGTCGGCCTTAAGTCGCTTATTAAAGATACCAGCCACAATAGCCCTGTCTTGATCGGTTTTTACTTCACGCTCTATAATAGAAGCTAGGGTAATAATTTCAAAAATAGTTTTATGCTGGGCTTGAATATCTTGGCGCATTTGAACTGTTAATTTGTGATCAAAATTATTGAGCATTTTTCTGATTACGTCATCTACTGTAGCATAAGGAAAAAATCTATAAGTATCTGGAAAAAGATAACCCTCTAAGCTGGTATTGTCTGGTAGGTCTTGTAAAAAATTATAAGCAGATATGTCTAAGCCAACATCATATTCACCCTGTCCTACTCCCACGGCTTGTAAAAATTTATCTGCTTGAAATTTGCCTATATTCTCCAAGCGTAGTGCAATATCTTTGGTTGTAAAACCCTCAGGGATAGTAATCTTCCACTCTTCTGTGGGTTGTCCTTGCGTTAAAATTTGAGTAAGGCGATTGATATTTAAAACACGCGGCAAATTGTATTCACCCGCCTTGAAGTCTGACTCAAGATCTTTGAGATAAACATAACTCTCAAAAACAAAAGAAGTTCTAATAATGCCTTTTCTCTTCAATTTACGGCTGATTTGGTTAACCCCTTCGCCTTGACTAATTTTAAAATTGGTTATACTTAAGTTGACCGGATTAAAAATAGATAAAACGAACCAGCCACTAAAGATAACGGCTGAAATTAACACCAAAATAATAAAAACGGTTACTACTTTTTTAACCGCCATACGCCTAAGTTGTTTCTTTGGTTTTGGATTATAGACTTTAAGAGGCATAACTTAATTATACATAAAGCCATATAAATAAGTCAATGGTATGTATTAGTCCAACACATTTCGGACACATAGTTATTTTGAAGTAAATAATCCACAGGTGACTTTAATTTGAGCGACCAATGAGGTCGTTTAGTATTGTACCAGATTAGATAGTCCACCATCCTATGATTGAATTTATCAGTTTCCTTTAAACCAATCAAATGCAAATCTATGAATTCATCTTGAATAGTCTTATTGTATTTTTCAATATGGCCATTAAGAAATGGTTTGCCGGGATAATTCCAGTAATGGGTTATGTTTTGTTCTTTTAGATAATCTCTAAAGTATTTATGAAATTCTGAACCATTGTCAGTTTGCACTCGTTTAATTTTGTATGGAAATACTTGTTCTATCTTTGAAAAGAAATCTTTGGCATTAGTACTATTAGGCCGCTTGTATGTCCAAGCAAAGGTATACCTGGTATTAGTATCTACGGCTGTCAAAATGTATCGCTTAATTCCCCAATCAAATTTAACAATAGTATCAATTTCAATTAAGTCACCCATGTTATCTGCTGTAAAATCCTTGGGTTTTCTTAGCTTTTTGGTTCTTTTAACCGGCTTGATCTTACCAAAGTGGGTAACCTTTTGTCTTTGATGATAAATTCGCTTGTCTTTAATGATTCTGCCAACAGTCGAAGCGGAGACGGTCTTGATCTTGTTTCCCTCACAATACTCATCTAAAAATATCTTAACCTTATCTTTGCCCATATTGGGGCATACCTCAAGCCGCAATCGTTTAATCTCTGCAATGATCCTATGGTCAATTATTCTTTTTCTTCTTCTAATTGGCGCTTGTGAGCCCGGGTCAAGGCTAGACAGCACATACCCTGAATCACGGTATATTCTCCACCAGTCGTAAAGAGTAGAGCGACTGACACCGTAGGCGTCATTGGCGGGCTTGAGTCCATATTGACGCCAGAATAGTAATATCTTTTTTCTTGTTTCAGCTTTAGTAGTTATCATATGATTATGCTTATTTGCATAATCATACAACATTCTACTGCCTTTTATCCACTTAAACTTGTAAATTACCTTCATTTTTGACTCCTTTGGAGTCCGAAATGTATCTGAACTTATTCAT
>CAZVLW010000033.1:0-9776 GCA_964628705.1 uncultured Gammaproteobacteria bacterium | reverse complement strand
TAAGCTCGCATTTGTCTCCCACACAGGCAAACTCTTTGGCACCCTCAGTATTGTCTTGTTGTTCGTAAATTACCAATTTGGAAAAATTAACCTCTCTCATTTTTTGTTGCATTTTATTATAAGTCTCTTCATCTATTTCCTCATATGGCGCTAATTTATAAACATGGTTTGTGCGTGGCAGAAAAGACAAACCTCCGACTATATCCCAATTTTGATAGACAAAATTAGCTACGTCAACCCACTCATCATCCCCGACATAAATAGTCACGGAAGGATTGTGTTCAGTAAAATTTTGCTTAATCTTTTTCCATTCCTTTAATAAATTAATAGCTGAAACATCATCTTTAACTACAGCATTTTCGGGTGCCTTCACTGGGAATTCTAAAACAAAAGTATGCGCACTCTCTTCGGTTTGCCCCACTTCCGGATGATAGGATATACCTTGATCTTTTAACATCCTAAAGAGTGGATCAGTTCGCGAAATTCTCACACGACGAATGTAATATGGGGCAAAGCGGGGGTGCATACCAGAAGCTGTATCTAACAGTTGTGAGGAATTACCGTGCGGCTTAATAGTAGTAATTGAGGTGGATACATTAATGTTAAACCTATGGGCATATTTTTCGTTCACTCTTTTGGCTTCATCTCTTAATTCTCGCAAAATATCTTCTTGGTGTGAAAGCTGATTGTCATAGTAACCTGTCAATGAAACACCAAGTAATCTCTCCTCATCACAATTATCTTTCCATTCTTTAGAAAGGTATGGGAAATGAGTTAAGGTGGCTTGATAAGTGCCTAAAATAGTGGCCAGACGAATTTTTTTCTTTAAACTCTCACGCGTATCATCAGATCTAATAACTATACTGGTTAAATTACAAAATTGTTTGGAGCGTAAAATAATTTCACCGCATGGATTAGTGCCTTGCTGTTTTTGGTCTTTAAATGTTCTCCAACGTCTAGGTGGAACTTGGTTGGACAGCCCACCGCGATTAAAAATACCGCGTTCTCCACTTTTACTTTCCACCAATGAGGTCCATTCATGTAAAAATTCTTCAGCGGTTGGTTTTCGTTCATAGACAGCTGAATTATTAGCCATAGAGCGTTGGGGCTCCGTCATATAAAATTGTCCTTTTTTCGCGTCACGTATGTATAGATCGTCCAAATTAGAAAGAGAAATAAGAGCTGAACGCCTAACCCCGCCGGCTACTACAATTTCACCGATTTTACAGATAATATCATGCACATCTATGGTTCTTAGCCTCCTTCCTTGCCTGGCTAAAACTTTTTCTTTGGTAAAATTCATCAAATCAATCAATGGTTGCGGTCCTGATGCTCTGCCACCCATGGTTTTTAATCTGGCTCCAGCTGGACGGATTTGCAAATAATCAAAATCAATATCCTTGCCGGCAAACCATACTTCCATTGCTTTAACGAAAGCATCTGCCCAACCCTCTTTTGAATCTTCCACTACATAGGTTGGCAATTTTTCACCAGTTTGATATTTAATTTGTGGTAATTTTTCAACGTTTTCATATTCAGCTGAAAAACCAAGACCTGCTCCACACATTAGAATATACATAATTTCCCCAAAATCTTGGAATCTGGTCGGAGCTATATATGAACAATTGTATGCAGCCACATTAGTTTTTCTAGCAGCCTCGCCAGATGCCCACAAAAGACGCATTGAAGGGCATATATCTTGTCTTAAAATACCCTGCCTAACTTCTTCATATTCACTTTGACCAAGTTTGTCTGCTAAATTTTCTTTCATAAAATCCATAAAACGATCAACTGTCTCAACCCATGTTTCACGCCTCCCTTCTTTTTCTAACCATCTAGAATACGTTCTATAGTAAACAAACTCTGCCAAAGGGTTTTGAAAATATTGGCGGCTCTCTTCAACTAATTTTTTCACATGCGCTGGCACTTTCCTTCTTGACATTCTTTGCTCAGCCTTCTTTTGCCTATAAAGAATATATGCCTTAGCTGTTTCATGAAAGCCAATACTCATCAAACTCATTTCCACCATGTCTTGTATTTGTTCTACATTGGGGGTTTGGCCGGCATATATTTGATCTAACTTTTGGGCCACTTTTTCAGCAATGTGCTTGGCTATATCAGCCTTAAACTCACCAGTCTGTTGGCTTGCTTTAGTTAGGGCTTGAATGATTTTATTGACATCAAAGTCAACTATTTGTCCGTCCCTTTTTTTTATTTGAGTTAAGTTGCCTGGTGTAGAAGATTGTGTGGTATAAAATTCGCCATGATCTTTAATTGTAGTCGGTAGATAACGGTAGATGATATAGCCCTTAGCCGCTTCTTGGTAGCCTTCGGAGTATAAAATAGTTTGCACCGCTTCGCGTATATCATTGCTTGTGGCTTGATTGTTTTTTATCCTTGTCTTAAGTAACGTAACGGCCTCATCAGCTACCTTGCCATCAATGGGATTGTGTTGTGTACCTGCTGACTGGAGTGCTAAACGAATTGATTTTTTTAATTTTTTAATGTCAAAAGACTCCTTAAATCCTCCTCTTTTAATAACTGTAGTAAATGTGGCATGAATATTTTCTTCTGGCATGGGGTAAATGGCTTTAAGTACTATCAAATAATAGTATTTAATTAATTTTTAATAAAGAAACTTATAAATACTCAAATTTTGAGATAAAAATAACCTCAAAATATTAAATGGGGACAGGGGGGGCAAAAGAATGTTTATCTAAAACACACCCTTTTACTTGACTACCTGATTAATTTGAGGTTAAACTAAAAATTTATAGAACAAATACAGTTTTTATTGTATACTTTATTTCAATTTAAGTCCAATGGCAGATAAAGGTAAATTAAGGGAACAGCATATTAGCTACATATAGTGTATCTATGTAGTATTATAGCACAATATGTAGAAAAGTCAAGATCCCCTAATGATAAAGAATGTATCTGTCTTGACTAAAAAATGTGGATAATTAAACATAAATTAAATACCGCACTTCAAATCTCTATTTTTTGTGGAGGTAAAATAATCTGGCTAAAATTATAACTTGGCAATCAAAATAATAAAAATGGTTAATAAAACAAACTGAATAAAAAAGGTTAATTGAAGTGGTATATAGATGGATTTATAAAACAACTTATGGATCTTGGTATGAAAAAATTTATATTTTTCTAAGAACTTACTGCGGATATTAAATAACTCTTGGGTACCCCATATATAGTCAGGCAAGAGGGCACCCACTATACCAGCCGCAATTGACATATCTGGAATAACTAAATTACTTTTAATTAATATAAAAAATAAAACTAAAAATAAAAATAAATCAATATTAGCCTCTAAGGCAACCTTTTTTTTGAAGTCTCCCCCATCTTGCCAATCTTTAATATCTTTGGCATCATGCGGGATGGCGTCTAATAAAAAATGACTTATTATACCACAAATAAAAGCCAGCCAAGGGTTGCCTGTCTGACTGCCAATTAAAATACCTGCTGCACCATGTATTAGTTGATACATAAAGTAAAATTAAGTCAATAAAATTTTAAAAAACTCAGTATTTATTTTTTATTATACTGCAATAATGGGCATAAAGCAAAATACTTGACTTAACTATGCTTTTTCGTGTATATTATAAATAAATGGCTACATGGCTCTATGGTTTAATGGTTATCCATTTAACTATTAGCTGTTAGCCATTGATTTAATTTTTATAAATTTATTTTTAACTATTAGATTATGGCGGGGTAGCTCAGTTGGTTAGAGCGTAGCACTCATAACGCTAAGGTCGTGGGTTCAATCCCCACCCCCGCTACCAAGAATAATATTATACAGCTAATATTTAAATATTTCTCTTTAAATTCTAACAAGTTTAGGGATTGAACTAGGGAAAGTTTGAAAACCGTGAGGTTTTCAACTCTAGAGTGGGGGTGACAGCGAGGAGCGAAGCGACGAGCGCCAGAGGGGGCGGAAGCCCCCTATGGAGAGTCCCGACGTTAAGTCGGGGCGACGTGAAATCCCCACCCCCGCTACCAGCCGGAGTGGCGAAATTGGTATACGCGCACGACTCAAAATCGTGTGGGCTTGTCCCATGGGAGTTCGAGTCTCCCCTCCGGCACCATTTGACAATATTTAATTTATAGGTCAGAATAAACAAAAGTGGAAAATAACTTAAAAAAATGATTAACGCGGGGTAGAGCAGTCTGGCAGCTCGCGAGGCCCATAACCTCGAGGTCGCGGGTTCGAATCCCGCCCCCGCAATTGAGAACGCCTCTCCCAAAGGGAGGGGTGTTTTCAATTGTAAGCGGGGGAGAAAGCCAATAGTTTGGCTTTCGTCGGGATTCGAAGGGTTTGGCTTTATTTGTGAAACGAATAGCCAAACCCCGGCCCGAAGGGGAATCCCGCCCCCGCAATTGAGAACGCCTCTCCCAAAGGGAGGGGTGTTTTCAATTGTAAGCGGGGGAGAAAGCCAATAGTTTGGCTTTCGTCGGGATTCGAAGGGTTTGGCTTTATTTGTGAAACGAATAGCCAAACCCCGGCCCGAAGGGGAATCCCGCCCCCGCAACCAAAAACA
Organism: uncultured Gammaproteobacteria bacterium; assembly: GCA_964628705.1. GTDB lineage: Bacteria > Patescibacteriota > Patescibacteriia > UBA2196 > GWA2-42-15 > CAZVLW01. Next base: position 5,217 of record CAZVLW010000033.1, on the reverse strand, counting down.
ATCTCTACTATCGTTAGGGATTTTTTTAGTAGGGCAGATGGGACTACCGAACATATTTTGACATATTATAAATCTTTTAGTATACTCATTTAATGATAAATGATCATTAAATTTGATAAATATAAATAAAATAAATTAAATATAAAGGAGGTTTAAAATGTTACCCACTACAGCGTGGATAGTCACAAATTATGGGTGCAACAATAGATGTTTTTATTGTTATGCAGCAGATGCTTGTAACACTTCAAGAATAAATAATGATGAAATATTGGATTATGATTATGCCCTGGACGTAATAAGGGAATTAAAGTGGAATGATATTCAAAATATTCTATTAATCGGCGGTGAGCCAACTCTATATCCACAACTAATACCATTAATTGAATATGGCCATAAATTAAAAATTCAAATGAAGCTCGTGTCTAATGGGAGGAAATTATCTGATATCAATTTCGTTATTCGATTAAGAAATGCGGGGCTGGTTCATTCCAGTGTGTCAATAGAGGCGGCAGAAAAAGATAAGCACAATTCTATTACCCAATCATCAAGTTTTGAAGAATCTCTCCAAGGATTGGTAAATCTAATTCAAACAGGCATTTCTTGTAATAGTATTATGACTATATCAAATTTGAATATTGATGAAATTATTCCAACTGCACGTTTGGTGCACAAGATTAAAGTTCCAAATATTCTTTATAATTTTTCTCTCCCCTCCATTCAGGACAACGGTGAAATATCAGACTCTTTTTCTGTTGACCCGAAAGAATACGCTAAAGTTATTGAAAAGGCGTATTATCAGCTTAAAAAAGAAGGTATTAAAATTGCTTTTTTTGCTACTTTGCCCTTATGTTTCTTTAGCGAGGATACCCTTAATGATATGAAGGAAGATCAAACTATTGGACGTGATTATTATTGTCATATTTATTATGGCACTGGCATAGTTTTTGAACCTAATGGTAATGTTCTTCCCTGCACTCATTTTGTTAATAGCCCTTTATTCAATGCTAAAAATAAAAAAGGTAAGTTTATTTATTCCGGCACTCTGGCTGAAGAATTGGAAGAGGGCATTCACAAAAAATTTATTAATGAAGCTTGGTATTATCCAGACAGGGCTTGTAACGGTTACAAACATTGGGGCAAGTGTTTTGGGGGCTGTCCATTTATATGGATGAAATATAAACCAAATGGTCAACTAGAAAGGAGGTAAAAATGGCTGCTTTAGAAGTTCTTAAAAAAAGGCAAATCAGTGATGAAAAAGCAGAAGTCATCAGGGAAGAGAAAAGCCTAAATGGCAGCTGCGATTGTTGCGATTGTGCCGATTGTTCCTGCGATTGTGTAAATTAGGAGCCGGGCCATAGGAGTTAGACAAATTTGTCTAATCCCTTTTTTAATCATATAATGAAAACATGTCCACTATTAAATATGATCCCAAAAAAGATTTAAAAAATTGGCTCAGGATTAAAGAAAAATATCCGGCTGATTTTACTTTAACCAAATATTATCCCTTTGGTAGTCAAATTAAATTAACTATGAGAAATTTTAACCAAATTGTAAAAACTATTAATAATGATAAATTAGATAAGTATAATAAACAGGCAGTATCACTCATTCAAATATGGTTTAAAAAAGAAAATAGAATTATTAAAGAAATAACAGGCTATTTAAGAGTTCCTTATAAAAAAATTAATTTTAAAGCAAACTTAACCACCGCTTACATAATACCCTATGATTATAAAGATAAGTGGTTTATGATTCCAACCCATAAAAATTTAGCAGAACAGCTTAAAATTTTGACTCATGAGCTGTTCCATCTATACCATATTAAAAAAGAGCCACAGGCTACGCAGGAGAAATTGGAAAAAACAGTGAATGATTTTTTAACTTCTTCATACTAACCCTCGCCATCTCATAAATCCCCACCAGTTCGGAAAACACGTAATCTGCGCAACCATCTCTTAAGCCCTCCGCTTAGGGGATTTTCCAATAAAATAAAAGGAATCATTTAAGATTCCTTTAAACTACTAAAGACTAACGTAATTTTTTATATCCAAGCATATTTTTAGAAGATAGTTCACTATGGCCAAATAATAGCGCGAATGTAATATCATGTATTATTTCATTACTATTTTTTATTTTAGATGTAGTGTATATTTCCACTTTAGCCCCCTGAACGACTGTCACATAAGTTTGTTTTATGTCTTTATCACAGTGGTAAACAACTTTAATGTCTTCCTTGCTGTAAGAATATAAAACAAATTTTAGCATATATTAATAGGGTCCAAATTTTATTTTTCCCTTCAATCCGCATCTCATATAAGCAGTGACCCAAAATATTGCAGTTAGGAAAAAACACATTACCATTAAGGCACTCGTATAACCAAGATAATTGTTATCTTCGGTTTGATTCATTGCATAAATTACAAGACAGAAAGCTATTGCAAAAAATATCATAAAAATTTTTGCAAAAAATATCTTTCTGTTTTGACGTAGATACTAATTTTTTTCATCTCTGTTTAACTCTACATTTTCCTGGATCATTTTTTTCTCCTTTTATTTAATTGACTAAAATTCTTTATATCATATCTAAAGGATATGTCAACTATTTAATTTCTTTATGGATAATATTAGTTCTAACGTCGTCCACGGTGTGCAACCAAAAACAATCTCTGCTATCGTTAGGGATTTTTTTTGATATAATGTTTATAAAAAACATTTAATTCTCATCGGACGATTTTTGTGTTAGGATAAAAAATGTCTAATAGTAACGCAAAAATTATGAAATTTAAAAAATCACAAACACCGCGCCATGTAGCTATTATCATGGATGGCAACAGGCGCTGGGCCAAAAAAAATAAATTAGCCGCTGTTAAGGGGCATCATAAAACGGCGCGGGAAACTATCCAAAAAATGGTTAAACACAGTATAGAAAAAAAAATAAAATATTTAACCATTTGGGCTTTTAGCACCGAGAATTGGAACAGAAGCCAATCTGAGGTTACGGCTTTGATGAACCTCTTTCGCGAAGCTTTGGGAAAGAAAATGCTGCAACTTCACCAAGCAGGCGTTAAGCTCAATACCATTGGCGATATTACTAAATTTGAAGCTGATATACAAGATAAACTCAACTATTGGATAGATAAAACAAAATATAACCAAAAAATAATCCTAACTTTGGCTCTAAATTATGGGGGTAGAGATGAATTACTAAGAGCTATCTATCAATTTGCTAAAAACTTTAAGTTAAATCAAAGACGTCCAAGGGGGGATGATTTTGAAAAATTTTTAGATACTGCTGATTTACCTGAACCTGATTTGATAATCAGGCCGGGGGGAGAAAAAAGAATATCCGGTTTTATGCCATGGCAGAGTGTTTATAGTGAATTTTATTTTACTGATGTATTGGCGCCTGATTTTGATGAATTTGAATATAATAAAGCATTGCGAGAATATAGCAAGCGCAAAAGACGTTTTGGAAAATAAACCCCCATAAATTTTGTTTATGGGGGTTTTGTTTTAGTCATCAGAGCATACTATACATAGCGGAGTGCTTCCGCCATACCCGTGAGCGTTACAAAATTTTTCTCAGCACACTACACACGCTCCAATAGCTGGAGTGCCACACATTTCGCAAGTGTCTTTATCTTGAGTGCCTGAATCGGAAAAAAGTGCATTAGGGTAACTTATTTTTAATTCAGACTCGGGTTGCTTACCCTTATCTACTTTAAATTTTAATAATCATCTGCACAATCATCACACTCGGGGTACATGCCGTCAATTGACCCATGAAAGCTGCAAAAAAAATTATGGCAGTAATGACATTTGCCAATTGCTTTATGGCCGCAAATATAACAAGCACTTGCCTCTATTGAAGTGGAACCACTATCAACTGATTTATAAAACTTGCCCTTATTAATACCTTCATCAATCTCTTTTCTGCCCTTTTTTTTATTCTTAAGCAGCCACGCAGCAGCCCCCATTACTATCCAAAAACCTATATCATTATTTTTCTTGGACATATTTCCTCCTTTATTTAAATTTTTTGTTTATTGCTCGCCCGTCTCAATGCAAAGCTTTAGACGGGTTTTTGTTTATTGATTTAATATCTAATTTCTCTAACTTCCTTAATTTCTTGCTTTAACATTTCTCCAATACCCTGCCCAAAAGTCATAGCAGCCATAGGGCATCCTTGGCAAGCACCTTTAATTTCAAGATAAACCACGCCATCTTTATATGATTTTAAATTAACATCACCACCGTGCATTTGGAGTGAAGGACGTGCTTGCCCTAAAATTTGATTTATTTTTTTCTCAATGGACATACTTATTAATTTAATATTTGTTTAAAAATTTTAACTTGCTTTTTTGCAGCTGCTTGCCATGAATAATATTTTTTTATATTTTTTAAACCATTATGGGAATATTCCTTCCAATCTTTTTCTGGTTCAATTATTGCGCGGATGTGTTTAGCAATTTGTTTGGGTTTTTGTGGGTCAAAAACCTGTCCATTTTTTAAATTATACAAAATTTCTTTAGGTCCGCCATTTTTTGTAGCGGCCACAGGCAAGCCACAAGCGGCTGCCTCTAATATAGTTAAACCAAAGGGTTCAGTCAAGGCGGGGTTTACAAAGACCCCTCTACTTTTAGCGGCTAAGCGATAAAGCTCTACCACTTCTTGTTGATTTAACTCTTGAATGATGCCAATTTGTTCGTTTAAATTTTTGTGTGTAATTAAATTTAACAATTCGTTTGCCACTGCCTGCCTTTGTGAATCTAAATTTTTTAATGGCCCAACAGCTAAAACTAAATTCGCATTATTTTTTAAATATCTATCTTGTGCAAAGGCCCGTGCCAAGGATAGCACATTTTTTCTTTTATCAAGCCTGGATAATGCCAAAATCAACGGCTTATCCTGGCTGGCTAAGCATTTTTTAATCTTATTTTGAACTGACTTATATACCCGGCTATTTTTATTTTTCAATTTATATGAATAGAGGCGCTGGTAGTCAATGCCGGGTGAAATCACCTTAAACTTTTTGCTTTGTGGGCTTATTTTATACGGCTTATAATGTTTATTTTTCTCAAATTTAGAACTAACTATAATAGCACGGGAATTATCAATGGCAGCCTGCTCAGCTTTGACGCGGATAGAAAAATTATAAATTTTGTCCATTTCCACATAATTTTTTTTATTTATTCCAAAGCGCTCCATTTTTATTTT
>CAZVLW010000032.1:0-9816 GCA_964628705.1 uncultured Gammaproteobacteria bacterium | reverse complement strand
AAGCACCCATCACTCATCACTAAGTATTTATAATTTTAAAAAACTTTAATTTTTTCCATATTTATTAACAATTCAATATTACCCCCCTTGTCAGTTCTAAATATATTGGATCCCAAACGCTCAAATCTTCTAATTATTCTTAAACTTGGGTGACCGTAGGAGTTATCAGCCCCAACAGAAATGATTGCTATATCTGGCTTTATCAACTCTAAAAATTCTTGGCTAGAGGCATCACTTGCCCCTTGGTGCCCCACTTTTAAGATATTTGATTTAAACTCAAAAGTGTCAAAATGATTAATCAATTCTTTTTCAACGGGCTTTTCAGCGTCGCCCATAAATAAAACTTTATGTTTTCCATAATCTAAGCGCATGACTATAGATGAATTATTTAAATTATCCACCCTTGTTCCAGTAAGGTTTTTGAGTGGATACAAAATTTTAAAGCGTGTGTTTTCCTCAATCTCAATATTATTACTACAGGCAGGCTGAGTTATATTGGTTTCTTTATTTTTATTTAAATTATTTATCCCGCAAGCATAAATAATTTTTGTAGGAATATTTTTTTGTTTAATTAAATTTAAAAATTGTTGATAAACAGCCGAAGTATACACAATCCCAGTTAACCAAACTTCACCCACGTGGTAGCTTTTTAAAACATTTATTAAACCAGCTACGTGGTCTGCGTGCGGGTGAGTTAGCACCACTACGTCAATATAGTCATCCCAAGTATCTAATCTTTGATTCAGCTTTTCTAACACCATCCTGTCTGGCCCCCCGTCAATTAGAATTTGTTTATTATTTGGAGTTTCAACAAATATTGAGTCTCCTTGTCCTACATCAAAAAAAATTACTTTTAAGCCGTCTGCTTGTTGGGCTACACCTTTAATTTGCTTTTTCTCAAACTCATTTTTAACCACCAAATCCAAATCCATTTTTTGAATAAAGATAACCAGCAGAGCAATAATTAGGACTATAAATATTTTTTTGTTTTTATTCATAGGTTAAAATTATAAATTTATTTTTAGTAAAAATTGTTAACTATCTTTAATCTTATCTTGAACCAGTTTTTTTGCCAAGGAATAGTTTCGCATATACCAGATTAGCCAGGCTAATAAAAGATAAATGACAAATACAATTATCCAGTCAATCTTTAGATTAAAATTTCCATATGGAAAATTACTAGACCATTTAGCCACTGTCATTATCCAGCCGATCAGCACTTCAGTTAAAAGCCCGATAAGTTTAGCCAGCGGCAACCAGACTATGCCGATCAATCCAGTCAAAAACCCCACTATCATTATAAAGGGCATGGCTGGCAATACTAAAATATTTGAAAGTGGGGAGATAACTGATAGATTGCCAAAGTAATACACAATCAACGGCAACACCATTAGTTGGGCTGAAAGAGTCATCATTAAGGTTGACCGAATCTCAAAAAATTGTGGCACTTTTATTTTAGCCAACCATTGGCTGATGCGTTCACCAAAATATATAATTCCTAAAACCGCCAAAAAGGAAAGTTGAAAACCAATCTCATTCAAGAGTAATTTTGGATTAATGAGTAGTAACACAGCTGCAGCAAAAACCAAGGCATTTATAGAGTTTTTAAGCCGACCTACTTGCAACGCCCAAAGTGCTGAGATACCCATTATGCCAGCTCTTATAGAAGAGGACCGAAAGCCGATCATAATTAAAAAAAGAATAAGCGCCACGATAGATAAAGGAAAAGCATATTTTCTATTAAACCCAATGGCAATTAAGAGATTGAAAAACAAAAAAGTAATAATAGATATATGCAATCCTGATATGGCTATGATATGCGACAGGCCTGATTGTCTAAAATTTTGTAAAATGTTTTCGGGTATATTTTTTCTTAATCCCAAGACCATGGCCGACATTATTTCAGATTGCGGGTAGCTGATTGTTTCATCAACAACTTGCTTAACTTGGTATTTGAGCTGATAGATATAACCCATTATTTTTTGTCCCTTTGATGTGGGGCCATTGATTAAGTTTACCGTTTCCGGTTTATAGCAGACGCTATAAATGCCTTTGACAGATAAATATTTAGCATAATCAAAATCGTCAATTTTGCCCGGCTGCTTAAGCTGGCAGCTGATTTTTAACCAATCACCATATTTTATTTCAGGGTAATTAGGCACATTAACCAACACCCTGCCGCGACGGGAGGATTGCATTTTTTTGTCCAGCATAACAATATTTGATAGTGCTACTTTACGATGAGTTTGGCGAATATCAGGTTCTTTAATAACTTGCCCGATAAATTTTATTAGTTGATGGTCGTGGGACGCGATATGTTTTTTATCTATTTGAGGCAAGCTTACAGCAAAGCGCCAAATGCCTAAAGACATAACAGCTAAGGCCAACAAGCTCAAAGTAAACTTTTTATAACCCCAAGTCATGATTGGCAAAATGGCCAAAAAGAGTACAATCAAAAAGATATAATAATCATTAAAAAAACCGCCTAAAGCGGTGTATAAAGTATTTGCCACAAATACTCCAAAAATAAAAATTAAAAGATATATTAAAAATAATTGAGATTTATGCATAGGAGGAGAAATGAAGCAAGTTGAAAATTTTTTTATTCAATATCTAAAATTTTTTGAAATTTTATTTTTTATAACCGCCTTTTTATTGGCGGTTGTCAAACAAGAGTTTCTAATGAGCGTCCTTTTTACAGCCACATACCTTAGCTGCCTTTACCGTAGCTGTCAAGAAAAGAAAAAATTATTTTAGCTCTCAATTAAGAGCTGTTTTATTTTTTGATTTTATGGCCTTTTAAGTAATTTTCAATAAAGTTATCCAAATCGCCGTCCAAAACAGATTCTACGTCTTGCACCTCATAATTTGTGTGATGGTCCTTAACCATTTTATAAGGATGAAGAACATACGAGCGGATTTGGTTGCCCCAAGCCGCATCAGTAAACTCTCCTCTTAAGCGCTGTCGCTCTTCTTCTTGTTCAACCTGTTGGTATTGTTCCAGCTTGGATTTTAATATTTTAAAAGCCGTTTCTTTATTTTGCAGTTGTGAACGCTCATTTTGGCAAGTTACCCTTATGCCAGTTGGTAAATGTTTAATTCTCACAGCCGAATCAGTGGTATTCACACTTTGCCCCCCATGCCCAGATGATTTAAAAGTATCAATTTTAATATCTTCATCTTTAATTTCTATATTATGTCCCTCTTCAAGTTCTGGTAAAACCTCCACCATGGCAAAACTAGTATGGCGCATACGCTCTGCGTCAAAGGGTGAAATTCGCACCAAACGATGCACGCCCGTTTCCCCTTTTAGATAACCATAAGCATACCTTCCCTTGATAGATAAAGTAGTTGATTTAATACCCGCTTCTTGGCTGGTTTGGCGGTCTATAATAGTTGATTTGAAATTTTTATTTTCTGTAAATTTTAAATACATCCTCTCCAGCATTTGAGCCCAATCTTGGGCATCTGTACCGCCAGCTCCAGCATAAATAGATAAAATCGCGTTATATTTGTCATACTTATCCGATAAAAAAAGATCTAACTCAAACTGGCCATATCTTTTTTTCAAAACATCCAATCTATTTCTAATTTCTGTAAACAAAGCCCCATCCTCCTGTTGGGATTCCAGAGCCAAAGCAATTAATTCTTCAGTTTGTGTTTTCAAATTTTCCCAATCTTTAATTTCTTCATCCAACTCAGCAGCTTTTTTTGAGATTTTAGCGGCTTGCTGGCTGTTATTCCAAAAGGCAGGTTGATTCATTTTACCTTCTAAAGACGCCAGCTCGTCTTTTTTTTGACTAATACCTGAAATTTTCTGAGCTTGCTTTATTTTTTTAAGCAATTCTCTTGCTTCGTCGATATATTCCTGCATATAAGCATTTATTTATTTTTGATTTGTTCTAATAATTCTTGCATAGTCTCGGAATCAACTTGAACCTCATTTTGGCCGCCTGTAATAGCTTGATAAGGAGCCAGCACGTTTTCTAATAAAGGTGGTAGGTATATAATAGCCAAGATGATAGGCACCACCACTATTAAAAAATAGATAAAGCTAATAATTCTACCAATTAAAATATAGCGTTTGGTTTTACGAGACTGTTCATATATCTTGAATAAAATTTCTTTTTGTTCTTCCAGCTCCTTTTGAATATCGCCCTGCTCTTTTGGTTCTTGGTATGATTCTGCTTTTAATTTTTGCGCATCAATTGCCATAAAGATAGTTTAATTATTAATTGATTTATGTTTTTATTATATAATAATTTTGTCAAAAAACAAAGGCTTGTCTTTAAGCGCTATATAATGTATAATACATAATACCTTAAATTATTACATTATAAATTAAATAATTATTTATGAAATCACAAGTTTTACAAGCAGTCAACAATCAAATTAAAGAAGAGCTAAATTCAGCCTATATTTATTTAGGTATGATGGCTTATGCAGAGTCTAAGAGCTTGAGTGGTTTTGCCAATTGGTTTCGCGTTCAAGCCCAAGAGGAGCTGGACCATGCTGAAGGTTTTTTTAATCATTTGGTTGACCGCGGTGCTAAAGTAAGTCTTTCAGCTCTACCCAAGCCCAAAGACAATTATAAAACTATTTTGGAAGCGGCTCAGGAAACTCTAAAGCATGAACAGTATATTACCAAAAAAATTCATCAGCTCTATGAAACTGCCGACCAACACAAAGATTATGCCTTAGTTTCGCTTTTAAAATGGTATATTGATGAGCAAGTTGAGGAAGAAGATAGCGCACAGCAGATAATTGATAAAGTCAAAATGTGTGATAATAAAAAACATGCGCTCTATATGGTGGATAAAGAATTATTACAAAGGGAATATAAAAAAGAAGAAATATCTTAATCATTTACCCAACCCAGCTTTATGCGTTGCCCAGTTTGTAATCATAAGGATACACGAGTAGTTGATTCACGTCTAAGCACTGACGGGTTGTCTGTACGACGCCGCCGTAAGTGTGCCAAATGTGATTTTAAGTTTTCTACTTATGAGGAGATGCAAATTTTAGAGCTTATCGTAGTTAAACGTGATGGTCGGCGCGAATCATATAGTCGGGAAAAGCTTGAAAAAGGCATTTTGCACTCTTTAGAAAAACGTTCATACACTAAGGAACAATTTAAAAAATTGCTCAATAAAATAGAGCGTGATATACAAAAAAAAGCCAAACGCAATGAAATCACCTCAGCTCAAATTGGTGAAATTATTATGAAGCACCTCAAACGTTTGGATAAAATTGCCTATATTCGTTTTGCTTCAGTTTATCGCCAATTTGAGGACGTTAAGACTTTTGAGAGAGAATTAAAAAAATTAGCCCGTAAAAAAAGTAAAAAACGTTCAGCTGGTTAACAAAAACCAAACGCATATAACAAATAAATTATGAAATGTTAAGGTCAGGTTTTAATTTTTTTAAACAATTGTTAATTATATATTTAATTTATGCTTAAAATAAAGTACACCTTCCGTAATATAAACCCCAAGGAAAAAGCTCGGGTTAAAGATTATATTCTTCAAAAAATCAACCGTATTAATAGATTGCTTTCTCGTTATCAGGACAAGGAATGCTTATTGGAAATAAAGGCAGACGGATTTGCTACCAAATCAGCTTATCAGGTTGAGTTTATTTTAAGTCTTCCCAAAAAACAATTCATCGCCTCTGAAGACGACCACACCTTAGTTGAGGCCATTGATTTATCATTGGATAAACTAACTAATCAAATTAGAAAATTTATTAATCAAAAATAAATGCCTAAGATAACCGTTGATAAAAATAAATGCGAGGGCTGCCAAACTTGTGTAGCTATGTTTTCAGAGTTATTTGAAATGGACGAAAATAACAAAAGCTCTGTAAAAGACAGCGATTTTTTTAAGTATGGATATAGCAAAGAAGAAATAGAGTCAGTTTGTCCTACCGGGGCTATCAAAATTGGAGAATAGCTTTGACAATCCCCGTTGACTGTATTAAACTTACACTATAGAAGTGTAAGTTTAGCCTACCTTTAAAGCCAATTACTTTAGGTTAAACTTATGGGTAATTGGTTTTTTAATAAATATCTTTATTTTTTATTAACCCGAGCAGCTTCATATTATTATTAATTATTTATATTTAATGCTTCAAGTATCAAATAAAGTTGAATACGGTATCAATTTAATGCTTTATTTAAGCCAATCCGGCAAGCGCCTATCATTGAGTTATGTAGCACGTAAGACTAAAATGCCTTATAGCTTTTTGAACCAAATTGCTAGAAAATTAAAACACGCTGGCTTAATCCAATCCAAAGAAGGCAAGGGTGGCGGATATAGCTTGTCTTTGGACCCCGCAAAAATTTCTGTTGGCAAAATAATAAGGTCCTTGGATGAACCGATTTGTATGGCCCAGTGTTTTTGTGGCAAGGGTTGCAACTGTCCTTTAAATAAAGGCCATGATTGTCAAATGAAGAAAGTTTGGTCCAGAATCAAGAAAAATGTAGAAAATGAATTAGATAATGTATTTTTAAGTGATTTGATAAATAGCAAATAAGTTCAGCCAATAAGGCGAACCCGGTATATTAAAATAGCCAAATGCTTTGAATTATAGTTTATTTTGTCAACTGTTTATAAATTCTATGATTTATTTAGATCATGCATCTACTACACCTACTGATAAAAAGGTGATTCAGGCAATGTTGCCTTTTTTTGGCGAGCATTTTGGTAACCCTTCGTCTCTTTATAAGCTTGGTCGCCGGGCTGCCGATGTAATTGAAAATTCACGTAATCAAGTAGCAGATATAGTTAATACCAAAAAAGAAGAAGTTTTTTTTACCGCAGGGGGCACGGAGTCGGACAACTTGGCTATTTTTGGTATTGCCAGCTTATTTTTAGACAACCCTAAAAAATATCATTTAATCACCACCCAAATAGAGCACTCAGCGGTTTTGAATAGTTTTAAAGCGCTTGAGAAAAAAGGTTTTGAAGTAACCTATTTACCAGTAGACAAATTTGGCATAGTTTCTCCCCAGTCAGTCATGAAAGCCCTTAAGCCCAATACTATTTTAGTTAGTATTATGTATGCCAATAATGAAATTGGCACCGTACAGCCATTAAAGGAAATTAGTAATATTTTAAAAAATTATCGTCATATTCAGCAAGTTGATAAAAGATCAAACAAACCAAACTATCCCGTTTTGCACACTGATGCATGTCAGGCCGCTGGTTATTTAGATCTCGATATTAACAAATTAGGCGTTGATTTAATGAGTTTGAATGGTTCAAAAATATACGGACCTAAACAAGTTGGAGCTTTGATTAAAAGAAAAAATATTCAATTGAAATCTTTTTTATTTGGCGGCGACCAAGAGCGCAGAATTCGGCCGGGCACCCAAAACGTTCCCGGTATTGTGGGTTTTGCTAAAGCCCTGGAGTTGGTTGAGAAAAACAAAGATAAAGAGAATAAGCGGTTGATCAAATTAAGGGATTATTTTATTGACGAGCTTTTAAAAATGCCGGAAACCGTTTTAAACGGACATCATCAAAAAAGATTGCCGAACAATGTTAATGTGACTTTTAAGCGGATTGAAGGCGAGTCAATTATGCTGAAATTAGATGCACTTGATATTTATTGCTCTACTGGTTCGGCTTGCCATTCAATAAGCTTGGATCCTTCACATGTTATCCTGGCTATTGGGCAAAATGCTGAAGACGCCCATGGTTCAATGCGTTTTACTGTGGGTAAAAGTACGACTAAAAAAGATATTCAATATGTGTTAAAGGTTTTACCCAATATCATTAAAGAGCTAAGGCAAATGACTGCTATTAGCAGTCAACAATAAACAACCAACAGCTAACAAAAAATATTGCAAAATTAATATTTTATATGTCAAGTCAAAAGAAAAAAGTTACCCAAAAAAATAGAAAATACGATGTCAAACCTAAAGATTCTAAAACTGGTTGGCTTTATTCACCCACTGTTAAAGAACATTTTTTTAAGCCCAAAAATATTCAACTTGAAGACCCCGATGAGGCAGAATTTAACGGGGTGGGTACAGTAGGTTCGCCGGTTTGTGGAGATATGATGACTATGTGGATTAAAGTAGATCCTAAAACTAAACGTATTAAAAAATGCACTTGGCGCACTTTTGGCTGTGCTTCAGCTATTGCCTCAACCTCTATGTTGTCAGTCATGGTTACTCGTCAAGGTGGCATGACAATGAATAAAGCGGTTAAACTTATCCCCCAAGACATTTTAAAAGAATTAGGCGGGCTTCCTCCACGTAAGGTGCATTGTTCTGTTTTGGGCGACCAGGCGCTGCGTGCGGCAATTGAGAATTATAACAGTAAACAATCAATGGCTGATTATCAACAAAAAACAGATAAAAAATAATTATATCACCATATAGCCGTAAATTTATTTAGAGATTGAAATTTAGGTTAAATTATTATATTATTTGTCTAAGTGGCATTTAATCACAGCGACAGCATCGCAATGTTATTATTTTTTTATTTTTATTTAATATTTATGTCTTCTAAGTCTAATTCTAAAATTCTTTTTGCCTCTGATATAGACGGCACACTTATTCCGCCTACAAATCAGTTTGATTCAGCTGATTTAATACAGGAATTTAATGCCACAATTAAAAAAAATAAAAATATTATATTAGCCTATGCCACCGGTCGGCATTTAAGGTTGATTTTAAAAGCAATTAAAGATGATAAATTAATTCAACCCAAATATATTATTAGTGATGTAGGCACTAAAATTTATCATCAACAAGCTGGAGAGTGGAAGGAAGATAATGGCTATCATGAATTTTTAGCCGAGTGTTGGCCTAAAAAAATACGTCGACAAATTCCAAAAGTTGTGGCAAGCATTTCCGGTTTACAAGCCCAGGAAAAGTCTAAGCAGTCCGAGTTTAAGCAAAGTTATTACCTTTCTTTAAATACAGATTATAAGAAAAAGGTAAATCAAATCAAGCAAAAATTATCTGAGTTTAGTATTGGCGCCAATGTAAGTTTTAGCATAGACCAATCTACCAATCTTGGCTTGATTGATATTTTACCAGATAACGCTTCCAAAGTAGTGGCCATTAGCTATCTAAAGGGCAAGTTAAATCTAAATACTCGCCGTGTTATTTATGCCGGTGACAGTGGCAATGACTTAGATGTGGCAACTTCAGGTATCCGCTCTATTATAGTGGGCAACGCCAATCAGGCGTTTAAACAAGACTTAAAAAAATATATAAAATTTAATCAACATACTAAAAAAATTTATTTAAGCCAGCTTTATTATGCCGCCGGTGTATTAGAAGGTTTAAGGCATTTTAATATTATTGCTCAAGCTAAAAAAAATAAAAAGCTCTATATCCAAATGTATAGTATTCATGGACTTTTTAGAAACAAAAATTTGGAATTGGGTAGAGATGAAGATACTGGCGGTCAAATTTTATATGTTTTAGAGCTGGCTAAGGCCATTGCTCAAGATAAAAAAGTGGGCCAAGTTGATATTATTACCAGGCGCATTGTTGACAAGGATTATCCCGGTTATTCTAAGATAGTAGAGAAAATTAACCATAAAGTGAATATTATTAGGATTAGTTGCGGCCCGAAGGGCTATATTAAAAAAACAAAACTTTGGCCTTATTTAGATGAAATGGTAAATAATTCCATTAGCTATATAAGTTTAATCAATCGCAAGCCCGATATTTTGCATACAAACTATGCTGATGCTGGCTATATGGGGGTTGAACTGTCCAAAAAATTATCTATTCCCCAAGTGCATACCGGCCACTCTTTGGGTGGGGCTCATTCACACAGTATGGCAATATGG
>CAZVLW010000031.1:4842-9849 GCA_964628705.1 uncultured Gammaproteobacteria bacterium | reverse complement strand
ATATGTCCCAACCAGTGGGTAGTAAAGTTAGGTTTTTAAATGACTAAATGCGATAGCTATCAATATGCTTAAATATTTGAGAATTTATAACAAAAAAATACTGAAAAATTAATAAATAGTTAAACCATTAACTAATTTATAACTATATGCCTATTTATCCTTCCAAATACCTATTTACGTTATTTAATTTTCGCCATCAAGCGACATATATGTTATAATATAAATACTAATTTACACTATTATTAAATAATTCGGCCCTAATATGCCCAATGATATAAAAGAAATCAAAACTAAAAAATTTAAATGGGTTGATATTACCAAAAGCACCCAAGAACATTTAAAATTTTTGAAACAGCAATACAATTTTGAATCTGCTGATTTAAATGATTGCCTACCTATCAGACAGCGGCAAAAAATAAATAATAGAAAAAAATATATTTTTATGGTATTACAGTTTCCGGTTTACAAGAGACAAACACACGCCATTGAAGATTCTGAGATTGATATTTTTGTTGGTAAAGAATTTATGGTAACAGTGCATGAAGATGATTTAAATCCGCTGGTAGATTTTTTCCATATCTGTCAAACTGATCCTGTGATGAAAAGCCAATTAATTGAAATGAATGTAATTGAAGTTTTATATAAACTTTTAAATCGACTTTACCAATATTGTTATCCTATTTTAAATCATATCAATTTAGATATTAACCAAATTGAAAAAGACATTTTAGCACAAACTGAAGAGCAAACTATTAAAAATATACTGCTACTAAAAAGAAATATAGTTAATTTCCAAAAAACGATGCAGTCGCACCGCAATATATTGCAAAAAACGACAGAGCTAACTCGCCCTTGGAGGCCGTCTAAATTAGAAAATGACTTTAACAATTTAACTTCACATACTAAAGATATTTGGGATTATTTAAATAACTATAAAGACACCATCAATGCCCTGCATGATACGCAAGAATCTATGACCAGTCTAAAAATAAATGAAATAATGAAAACACTGACTATTTTTTCAGTAGTGGTGTTTCCCTTAACACTTTTGGCTGCTATATTTGGTATGAATACAGTAGATTCTATGCCATTTGTAGAAAGCCATTATGGTTTTTGGTATATTATCGGCATTATGTTTGTAGGCATGATAATTATGTTTGGTTTTTTTAAGAAAAAAAGATGGCTGTAAACCAATTCATAATCAACTCAACAATAACCCATTTTTATCCCCTATCTGAAGAGTTTTGATTTATTAAAAAAAGAGACTGAGAAAAAATATAATTTTTTTAATTTTTAAAATTTTATTTTAACGCTCTAAACAGCACTACACTATGTGGTGCTGTTTTATAATTAAGCTGTATCAGCTTAAATAAAATATTTATAATTTTTTTAATAATTTGATTTTTAAAGTAATTTAAGGTATCTTAAAAGAGATAAATAAATACATAAAATTATGCAACAAATAAAACTATATAATACTCTAAGTAAAAAAAAGGAAAAATTTAAACCACTTAATCCTCCTAAGGTAACAATGTATCACTGTGGCCCAACAGTTTATTGGACACAACATATTGGCAATATGCGGGCAATGGTGTTGGCTGATTTGGTAGTGCGCTCTTTAAAATACCTTGATTACCAAATAATTTTAACTAGAAATTATACTGATGTGGGGCATCTAACGTCTGACTCGGATGAAGGAGAAGATAAAATGGAAAAATCAGCTAAAAAAGAAAAGAGCACACCTCAAGAAATTGCCCAGAAATACATAAATATATTTGAGAGAGATATTTTTGCTTTAAATGTGAATGAGGCGGATTTTAAACCTCGAGCCACTGAATGTATTCAAGATATGGTTGCTATGGTGCGGAGTCTACTTAATAAGGGTTATGCTTATACCACTCAACTGGCAGTCTATTTTGATGTCTCTAAAGCTAAAAATTATAACCAACTCTCACGACAAAAACTTGAGGAACAAATTAAGGGAGCCGGTAAAGCTGAGGTGAATGATCCTCAAAAAAAGAATCCGGCTGATTTTGCGCTTTGGTTTTTTAAAGCCGGCAAACACCAAAATGCTCTGCAAACTTGGAACTCACCGTTTACTTCTCCACTGGTAAAAAATGGCGAGGGGTTTCCGGGCTGGCATATAGAGTGTTCAGTTATGGCTAGTAAATTCATGGGCAAAACTATTGATATTCATATGGGCGGAGTTGAGCATATCCCCGTGCATCACACGAATGAGATAGCTCAAAGCGAAGCCGCCAATGAAGTTAAGTTCGTAAATTATTGGCTGCATAATGAACATTTACTTTTTGATAAAGAAAAAATGTCAAAATCTACAGGCAGTTTATATTCACTTCAGGAAATAATTGATAAGGGCTATAATCCGCTGGCTTTACGTTATTTCTTTATGCAGGCGCATTATAGAAGTAAACAAAATTTTACTTTTGAAGCGCTTGATGCCGCACAAAATGGATTGGATAAACTATATCAGTTATTCAGCCATGAGCTGGCTTTGCTTAAAGAAACTAAAATTGACGGCAAAACCCAACAAGAATTTAAGAATCGCTTAGCGGATGATTTTAATCTGCCCCAAGCATTAAGTATAGCTATACAAACTGCAAAAGCAGATATGGATAATGGGGTTAAAAAAGCTACCCTCTTAGATTTCGATAAGGTGCTTGGTTTAAACCTAAACCATATTAAACCCATCTCTCAGGCAATACCTGATGAAGTTAACCAATTAGCCAAAGAGCGCCTTAAATCAAGACAAAATAAGGACTTTGTTAAAGCGGACGAACTAAGAAAAAAAATTGAACAAAAGGGATATGAGATAGAAGACAACGCAGGTGAATACAAGATAAAAAAAATATAGTTTTGATAAATACTTTTGAGGATATAAAATAAATCCAAGGCAAAATGCCTTGGATTTTTCTAATTAGGTAAAAAATAATATTTCAAATTTTAAACTGATTTGTTTTGTACCTGTGGGAATATCCTGCTGATTTAAGATGTTATTAATATTTTTTTCAAGTTCATCTTTAAGCCAAAAAAAATTCTTGTGGCTTATGTAAAATTTTTGAGATAAATCGTGAAAATCACTCTTGTTGCGTTTGGGGTCAAATACAATTTTACAGAAAATGCCGATTTGTTTACATTCGGGTGGTTTAAAATTTTCAGAAAAAGTATTGATGAGAACCATTTGTTTTATTTTTTCAATAGCCGAGCTGTTATGAACGTCTGTCTCAAGATGAAAAATTAATTTTTTAGCTGCTTGCTCCAATATATGACCTCCTTTATGTTTGTTTTAGTTTTTGTGCATAAAAATTTAATTCATCAAAAAATTTTGTTACTCTATCTTCAAATTTATTATCTGTGATGTTACCCTCTTCGTCAAAGAGTGCTTGAATGTTGCTAAAATTTAAACTAATATAAATCGGTAACATTTGCAACTCTATTAAAACCGGCTTAATATGCTCTACCACACGAGCGCCTCCGAGCCTACCTCCTGAAACGCCACATAAGCCAACCGGCTTATGATTGTACTCTTCATATAATTTGTCAAGCAAAAGCTTGAATTCACCCGGATAACCGTGATTGTACTCTGGCAATACAAAAATAAAGGCGTCAGCTGATTGGGCAATTTTTCTCCATGCCTCGTCTTTTGCTTGCGGCTCCCAAGCTGGAACGGTAAAATTGTCTTTCTGAAAATCTTTAACATCAATAAGCTGGCTTTCAAATCCATATTCTTTAGCTTTAGATAAAACATAATTGGCGACTTTATCAGATTGCCTGCCCTTACGCGCAGTGCCTAAAATAATGGGGATGTTTAAATTAGTCATACTTAAATAAATCAGTTATCAATTGGCTAATATTTTAACATAATTATTAAGTTGTGTAAAATAAAAATACCTGACAAAAAACCCCTTAAAAGAAGGGGTTTTCGTTGGGTGAAAAATTAAATTACATATTGCCCATACCTTTGTCTGCCGTTGGTCCTTCAGGAGATTTTACAGACTCGCAACCGGTAACTTTTTTGGAGGCAACTAAGAAATAGACAGCAGCTAAGCCAACTAAAATATAGACAATCTTAGAAATTAGGCTCATATCACCGAATATAGCCGCCACTAAATCAAAGTTAAACAATCCTACTAAACCCCAATTTAAACCACCAACTACTAACAAGACATAGGAAATCCAATCTAATGCATTAAATTTTTTCATATTTTTATTTTTAATTAATAATTAATAGATAATAACAAGAGACCTTTATTATATTTATTATAGCACAAAAAGGCCAAGTAAGTATTTATCATAATATTTTAGCTAATTTTAGCACTTAAATTTTGTTGATATAATCAACAAATTGTGCTATATTAATAATAATGAAAAAAATATATAATATATTAAAAATTAGAAAAGGAGAGTAAAAATTATGTCTGAAAAAAAAGAAGCAAATTTAAATCCAAAAGAAATTATAGAAAAATATAAAGATAGCGAATTCTCTAACCATTTCATACAAATAGCTCTTTATCATGACCGGAGTGAGGAACCAAATAACCCTCCAAACGGGCGTGAACGAACTGAAAATACAAAAAATGAAGCGATTAATAATTTGAAATCCAAAATTCCTGAGTTGGAACAATTTAGTGAGGAACAAATTATAAATATATCTAAAGAAATAACAAATTACAATAATATAGAATCTGATTCCGATAAAAAAGAGGATGATGAATATGACCCAAATAAAAGCCCAAATGCTTGGACTTCTGGATGGGGGTATGACCCAGACACGGGCGAATTTATACCAAAAGACGATATTTAAAAACCAGCTTACAAAAATCAGCTGGTTTTTTAAAATACAAATATGATTGAATGAATCAACAAAGCTGAGCTACTTATTAGTCGGGGGTGAGTGAAGAGATTTTCTTTCTGTTAAAATATCGGAAAAATAAACACCAATCGCAGCTGCCACGGGCACGCCCAATAGGGCGCCAATAATCCCACCTA
>CAZVLW010000031.1:0-4832 GCA_964628705.1 uncultured Gammaproteobacteria bacterium | reverse complement strand
GCCAATCAAAACTGCCATAATAACCACAATCGGATTCAAACCAACCACCTTATGCATAAGCTTAGGCACGATAACATTACCTTCTAACTGCTGAATAACTATATATAAAATAATTACTAACAACACCTTAACTAACGAATCTGAAAAAGATACAACCACAGCCGGAATAGCTGAAAGCCATGGCCCTAAATAAGGAATTATTTCTAAAGTGCCGGCAATTAAAGCCAAAAGTAAAGCATATTTTACTCCGAGAATTTTCAAACCAACATAGGTCGCCACACCCACAATAACAGAAAGTAAAAGCTGTCCCCTCAACCAAAGTCCAATTTTATGTTGCATACGCTCTATTAAATCCATAATATAACTTTGATTTCTGGGTGGGGTAATAAATTTGATAAATTTCTTTAAAGCGTTTTCTTCAACGGTTAAATAAAAAGTGATCACCAATACAATAGCTAAAGAGAACAGTCCGCCAAAAATAGTGGTCAAAGTGACAAATATACTCTTGGTTGTTTGGGCTAAATTCATGGATAAAGTTTGCAGGGCCGAAACGATGGAATCACTGCCAATTTGCGCCTCACCTTCAAGCGCTTTGTCTTGCCATGAATGCACCCCAATAGATATTTTTTCATAATAAGCAGGAAAATTGGATACAATTTGGCCTATTTGTTCCGTGAGAGGCGGAATAATTAACAGAATAGCTAAACTAAATACAGCCAAAGCTATAATATAAATAGTTAAAATAGACACTGCCCGTGGAAATTTATACTTTTGCAGCCAATCCACCCACGGATCCACCGCAGAGGCAAAAATAATAGAAACAAAAAGCAATGCCAGAGCATCACGAATAAGGTATAATAGATATAAAACTATCAAAACAAAAACCACTCTTAAAATAGATTGATATGAAATTGGAACTTGGCTGGTTATCTTTGGCATAATTGCGTGCTTAAAAATAATTATGTTGATTGGCTAACAAATACCCAACTTCTAATATGGTTAGCCGATATTTATTCTGTCAGCAGATAACAAAAATGTAGGATAGTTATTTTATTTACTTAAATTTATGTAAAATTCTGCTAAATTTTGCTTTTTGGCTTACCTTTAAGGGCCCGATAATAGCTAAATTTAGCTTTTCTTTTTTAAATAATTTACGCGCTACTCTTAGTATATCACTTTCTGTGACTTGCAACAATTCAGTTATCCTCTGTTTGGGGGTTTTAATATCTTTATAATGGAGCGCCTGAAAGCCATACCACAAAGCCATATTATCAGTATCGTCCATATTTAAACTGACAGTTCCCCTTAAAAACTCTTTAGCGCGCTTTAATTCTTTGGGTGCAGGCGGCTCTTTTTTAATTCTATCCAGCTCGCCTAAGATTTCTTTAAGTGCTAAATCCAATTTAGCCAAATTCAGACCTGCACGTATGCCAAAAATGCCTGTTTCTTCAAATTTTTCAGTAAATGAATTTATAAAATAACACAATCCTTTATCTTCTCTGATATTTAAAAATAGTCTGGAGCTCATTCCCCCTCCTAAAATCACATTTAATATTGCCAGTGCGGCCTCATCTTTATCACCGCGCTTAATGGCAGGCACTGCCAAAGCCAAATGCACTTGATCTGTCTTTTTATAATGTAAATTTAATCTCGGCTTTTTTTGTGAAGCACTTACTTTTTTAAATTTAAGGGCCTGATGATTGTTGGCAATGGTTCCAAAATATTTTTTAGCTTGACTGACTACTTGCTTATGCGTAACTCTGCCCGCGGCGACAAAAACTGAATTGCTGGGACGATAAGTTTGTTTTAGATAATTTATAAAATCATCTCTGGTTGCCTGCTGGATTACTTTCTTATATCCAATAATATCCCTGCCGAGTGAATTGTCCGGCCAGACAGTCTGCATTAATAGATCATAAATATATTGCATAGGCGTGTCAAAATACATATTCATCTCTTCTAAAATAACCCCTTTTTCACGTTCTATTGCGTCCGCATTAAAAAGGGCATTATTGAAACTATCAGCTAAAACATCAATGGAGCGCTTAAAATGGCGCGCTGGTACTTGATTGTAATAAAAAGTATAATCTTGGCTGGTAGCGGCGTTCATATGCCCGCCAATACCTTCAATAGCTTGTGAAATATCGGCTTGAGAGGGACGCTTGGGGGTGCCTTTAAAAAACATATGTTCAGCAAAATGCGAGAGGCCTGCCCATCTGTCCGGCTCATAGCGCGAACCGGCGCCAACTAAAATTGCACAAGTTACCCCATGCGAACGGGGCATAGGGTAAGTAATAACTTTAAAATCGTTTTTAAGTGTAGTTAGATGATACATAAATTTATAACATTTATATTTGACTGCTATGTGTTGGCTAACATCTATTTATAAATCGTATTGCTCGTCCAAATAAGCTTTAAGCTCTGAAATGGCTACTCTGTTTTGCCCCATACTATCCCTGTCGCGCACAGTTACCTGCTTGTCCTTTAAAGATTCAAAATCAACTGTAATGCAATACGGAGTGCCTATTTCATCAGCCCGGCGATAACGTTTGCCAATAGAGCCAGTTTCATCATATTGTGTCATATAATACGGTGAAAGCTGGCTCTGTATGTGAGACGCGAGCTTGGTTAAATCTTCTTTTTTTGAAAGTGGCAATATGGCTGCCTTTATGGGGGCCAATCTTTTATCTAGCCGTAAAATAACTTCCTGTTCATGCTTGGAGCCCTTGTTGCCTGATCTGGTATCAACTTCCTCAAACGCATTGATTAAAGCCGCCAGCATTGAACGGCCTACACCGTCTGAGGTTTCTATAATATAAGGTGTAAACTTTTCTTTGGTTTCGGGATCTAAATATGACAGGTCTACGCCTGAATATTCTTGATGGCGGGATAAATCCCAATCTCCCCTGTTGTGCACTCCGGCCAGTTCTTTCCAGTCGCCAAAAGGTGAATTAAATTCAATATCCCAAGCACTTTTTGCGTAATGGGCCCTTTCATCTTTACCATGTTCACGCCAACGTAAAAAATCATCTTTAAATCCCAGATCTTTATACCATTTGATTCTTTGTTTCATCCAATATTCAAACCATTTATCTGCCTCTTTAGGGTGAACAAAAAATTGCATTTCCATTTGCTCAAATTCTCTTGTGCGGAAAATAAAATTGCCGGGCGTAATTTCATTTCTAAAAGCTTTACCGATTTGGGCAATACCAAAAGGAATTTTGGCACGGCTGGAATCAATAATATTTTTATAATTGACATAAATACCTTGACATGTTTCCCCTCTTAGATAAGCTTGGCTGGTTTCATCTTCTACAGCGCCCACAAAAGTTTTCATCAGTAAATTAAAATTTCTGGGTTGAGTCAACTCACCACCACATTCGGGGCAATTTAAATGTTTAACGTCTTTGGGCTCCTCACGCTTGTTTTCCAAATCCGGCTTAATGCTTGATGCTTCAAGTAAGTGGTCAGCTCTAAATCTTTTTTTACATTGTTTGCAGTCAACTAACGGATCTGAAAAAGAATCCACGTGACCAGAAGCGCTCCATACACGAGGGTGCATGATAATGGCTGAATCCAAGCCGTAGATATCGTTGCGTGTTTGGACCATTGATTTCCACCATTGGCGCTTTATGTTGTTAGCCAACTCAACGCCCAAAGGACCGTAATCGTAAGCACTTCCATAACCGCCATAAATTTCACTGGATTGAAAAACAAATCCGCGGCGTTTAGCCAAGGATTCTATTTTATCCATAAGCGATCGTTCATTTAACATAAAAACTGTTTAAATTTATGTTGGTATATTATAATATTTTGCTTATTTTGGCAAATAATTTTGGCTTAATAGACAACAATTAACAATTGAATAAATTCAGGTACATTTTGGACAATTGTTAATTTAAATTTGTAACAGTTGTTAGTTCAGATTTGTAAGCTGAATCAATTTTACCTAAACACTTGCGCTAATTTGCCAATGACCGGTAGGCGTAGCGGTTTATTGTGGCCAACTACCTTGGCCAACACCTGCTCTGGATAAACCTGAACCGGACCGACTTCAGAGGAGTCCCCCCTCAAAGTAATCCTATCTTGAGTGACACTTTGTACTCGCAAAACTGTAATTTTTTCCTCCTTTGGAATTTTAACCAAAACCACATCGCCCAACTTTAAATTATGCTTAGCGGCTATACCCTCTGCTAAAACTAAATCATTTTGTTTTAATGATGGTTGCATTGAATCTTCTGCAATAACCACTAATGGATAAGGTGTTTTTAAATAATACGAAAGTAAGGGGTTAATAGCAAACCCTAAAATAAAAACAAAAATAATAAAAGACAGCCATGCCAAACGGCTGTGCTTTGTATTTGATACTAAATCTTCTGGTTGGTCTAAATGGCCTTGAGTTTGTTCCCATTTCTGACCATACATCTCTTCAAAAACGCGAAAAGTGTTGTAATCAGAAATATTTTTTTTATCCTGCATATACTTTAATTATAGCATAAAATCAAAAAACAATTAAAATATTTTTAAATTAAAAAAAATCAAGCTTCTACCCGGCTTTAGCCGAAGTAAGCACTTTCTGCCCGGCTTTAGCCGAGGGTGGTAAAGCTTTAGCTTTATGGTGGCACTAAAGTGCCTAAACCTTCAGCTAAAGCTGAGTAGAAGAAACTCTCTTAACTTCTACCCGGCTTTAGCCGAGGGTTTAAGAGCTTTAGCTCTAATAAGTGCACCCACCTTCAGCTAAAGCTGAGTAGAAGGAATACCCTTAATTTCTACCCGGCTTTAGCCGAAATGAGCACCTTCTACCCGGCTTTAGCCGAGGGTTTAAGAGCTTT
>CAZVLW010000030.1:0-10792 GCA_964628705.1 uncultured Gammaproteobacteria bacterium | reverse complement strand
GAACAGTCCTGCTAACGCAGAGATGTCCTTGTGGGGAATTGAACCATTAAGATAACTTGGGCGGGTCCTCGTCTTTTGGCGGCAGAGGGGAGAGCTTTTTCACCCTTCCTTCGGCAGGCAGGCCATCCCTTCGGGAGGCGGGCCCTCCGCCTCATTTTATTCGGCACCTCCCCTCAAAGAGGGGAGTAAGTCAAGGAATAAGTTAAAAATAAAAAATAATATATTTTTAAACCCTATAAAAAAATTAAAGAGCAATCAGTTAAAATTTATAAAAGCCCCAGTTTGTCTAATACATTTTTTAAAAATTGTTTATCTTTGTGGTGAGTTAGCAGCTCTACGGCTTCAGGCGGGTCAGCCCATTTTATTTTAGTGTGTGTTTCGTCTGGTGGCTTAAGCTCCCTTTTAGCATCAGTTTGAAATAAAAATAAAGTAATATTTTTTAAATGATTTTTGTCTTCGGTTTTAGGGTTTTTGCCTATTTTATATCTACTATAACTGCCTAATTTTTTAATATATTCAAGTTTATTTGGATTTAAGCCGGTTTCTTCATATATTTCGCGTTTGGCGGTTTGGAGTTCAGTTTCACCTTTATCAATTATACCTTTAGGTAAAGTCCAAGTATGCCCAAAACGGTTAGTTAACAGGATTTTATTGTCAGCATTCAGCACCAGTCCACCGGCTGAATAAGTATTAGAAGGGATCATGCGGCTTTTTATTAATTTTCTTTAAATTAGTTTACAATTCAAATTTTATGCCATCCCCTCCAATTTTTTTATTCTTTCTTCAACTGGAGGATGAGTAGAGAAAAGTTTATGTAGTCCCTTTTTAGCTTTAGCCCCAAATGGGTTGGCAATATAGAGATGGGCTGTAGCATTGTTGGCCTTACTAACTTCTTTGGTTTGTGAACTTATTTTTTTCAAAGCATTTGCCAGGCCTTGAGGGTAGCGGGTTAATAGCGCGCCTGATGCGTCTGCCAAAAACTCACGTTTTCTTGAAACCGCCAGTTTAATCAACTGGGCAATCAACGGAGAGAGAATAGCTAAAAGAATGCCAGCGATTAGCAATATTATCTGCAACTGTCCGCCTTCTCTTGAGTTGCGCCTGCCACCAAAGCCAAATAATTGCATCCTAAGCATAATATCAGCCAACAGAGCAATAATACCCACCAGCACGATAACTACCATCATAATGCGAATATCATAATTTTTTATATGGCTCAATTCGTGGGCAATCACTCCTTCTAACTCCTCATTTTCTAAATTATCTATAATACCTTGAGTTAAAGCTACTGAAGCATGCTTTGGGTCGCGCCCAGTAGCAAAGGCATTCAGCGCGCTGTCAGGAATAATATATATTTTTGGCATAGGCAAACCGGCTGTAATGCAAAGATTTTCAACCATACGATAAACATACGAGTTATCTTCTTTTTTTATAGGACCCTTAGCGCCTGATGTTTTAAGAGCCACCTTGTCACCCGAGTAATAACTGATCGTACTCATCATAAATGAAATAACTATGGCTATAATAATTGGAGTATAACCAAATTCCGGATATATTTGAATAAATATCCAGCCCAAAAAAATGATGAAAGCAATAAATATCATCATTAGCACTATAGTTTTGCGTTTGTTGGCATCAATTTGGGAGTACATAAATTTGTCAAGTGAATGAACTATCAGACATATTTATTAGATGGTTATAAAATTAGTTTAAAAAATAAAAATTAAAAGTATTTCTATTCCTCCACCCCTCCGCCTCATTTCATTCTGCACCTCCCCTCAAAGAGGGGGGGTCAAGGAGTTTTTCTCCCCTTGTCACCCTGACGGGTGACGAGGTGAGATGTCCCGACAAAGTCGGGGCAGAGGGGAGGAAGTAATTTGTTGATTATTGATTTAAAACTCAACATCCACATTCTTCTTTTCTTCCTCTACCGCTTCAAAATAATCATATTGTCCAAAACCAAGTATATTAGCTATTAGATTAGTTGGAAAAGATTGGACTTTGGTATTCAAGTTTCTGGTTTGGCTGTTGTAAAATCTTCTGGCCGCTTGAATTTTATTTTCTGTGTCAGTCAACTCATCTTGTAGTTTGGCAAAATTTTCGCTAGCACGCAGTTGTGGATAATTTTCAGCTACCGCAAATAAGCTTTTTAAAGTCTCAGTCAACTGATTTTCAGCTTGACCTTTCTCCTTAGCTCCGCTGGCTTGCATAGCTTGCGATCTGGCTTGGGTGACATTTTCAAATAATTCGCGCTCATGCTTAGCATAGCCCTTAACTGTATCCACCAAATTGGGTATTAGGTCATACCGTCTTTTTAGCTGAACATCTATATCAGACCAAGCTTCATCTGTCCTGTTTTTCAGTCTAACTAAACTATTGTAGGCAAAAATCAGCCACAAAACAGCTACCGCTATCAAACCTATTAAGATATATATAGATTGCATATATTTTTTTTGTTAATTAATAAATCAAATAATAATTTAATATCTAATTTAGCTCAAATTTAGTTTATTTTAATAGCTTCAAGATAGTTGAATTTTAACTTTTTTATAAAACTAAGTCAATCTAATTTTAATTTTAAACATTCTTTTAATTTTTTAGCCATTATATGGTATAATTATATTAGATTATTAAGAAATGTGTTATAATAAATTTATAAAATATAAATTGACAACTTGAACAAATAGATTGTTTAAGAATTTTTAAGTTATATGCAACTTTTCGGATCTAAAAAAAGTTATATTGGAGCAGATTTAGGCACCTCATCTATAAAAATGGTAGAGCTGGAAAATAAAAGCGGCCGAGCAATCCTTTCTACTTATGGTTATGTTGAGCAGCCAATTGATATCATACGTTCATCATCTGATACCATGGAAGATAAAATTGTTAGCATTATTCGCGCCATCCATAGCCAGAGCCGCATGAAGTCAAAAGAAGTTATTGCCGCACTACCAAGTTTTTCAGTTTTTAATTCCATTTTAAGTTTACCAAAGATGGATAAAAAAGATCTATCTCAAGCCATTCAATGGGAAGCTAAAAGTTTGTGCCTTTACCCATTGAAGAGATGGTTTTAGATTGGAAAATTATTCCTGATAAGAACAATTTAAAATCAAAGGTGATAGATAATCAAGGCAGTCAAGATAAATCTAAAACATCAAAAAAAGTATCAGCCAAAGGTAGTTTGCCCCCGTCTCAAGATAAGGGGGATAAAAAATTATCATTAGAACAGAATCTTTTAAGCAATAAGACAGCCAAAGATAAAACCAGCCAAGATCAAGAAGATAGTGGTGGTATTTTTGATAAATATAAAAATTTTTTTAGCAAAGATGAAAAAAATAGCAACCAAAACAAAAAAGATAAAAAAACATTTTCCAAGCAGGGTGAGGATATTAAGATATTATTGACCGCCGCGCCTAAAAATTTGGTTGAAAAATACGTGCGTATTTTTAGATCAGCTGAGCTGGAGTTAGTAAGTTTAGAAACTGAAGCTTTTGCTTTAGAGCGTTCACTTATTGGCAATAGCTCCTCAACTGTCATGATTATTGATATTGGCGCCATTTCATCTGATGTTGGTGTGATTAAAAATGGCATTCCGGTTTTAACCAGAAGCATTGATGTGGGCGGCAGTTCAATCACTAAAGCGGTAATGAATAATATGAGCGTAGACTTAAGCCGTGCAGAACAATTTAAACGTGATATAGGTTTTCATAAATCAGGCCCCGGCGATTTGCCGGAAATTATAAAAAATACTATCAACCCAATTATCAATGAAGTTAAATATTGTTTGGATATATATCTTTCACAAGACGGCAGTCAAGATGATTTGGAAAAAATAGTGTTGACCGGCGGCAGCGCCTTTCTGCCGGATTTGGTAAATTATTTAAATAAACTGTTAGATATTAAAGTTATTATAGGTGACCCATGGGACAGGGTGGTTTACCCTATGGAGCTCAAGCCAGCCCTTGATGACATTGGCCCCCGTTTTTCAGTAGCGGTTGGTTTGGCTATGCGGGAAATCTAACTATTCCTACAAATTACCCATTGAGTGTAAATATACGCATATATTTAAAGCCACCACAACCACCACTCAAGTGACACATATCAAAAATTAATTCTACTCATAAGAACTAAACACAATTAGCATCAAATAAAAAATTATGTTTGATGACTTGGAACAAAAAAAGAATAAACACCACAGCTATCAAACTGATTCAAAAGAAGATGGAGGGGGTTTTGACGATATTGATTTTATTTCTAAACGATCTGCCAAAAAGAAAAAAAAGAGTAAACTTTTTGGTTCTTTTAAAGATGAGTCAAATTGGGAAATGCATCAACCCCAAGAAAAGAAAAGTGCCAGCTGGTTGGATAAAATAATAGCTTGGTTTTCTGCTAAAAAAAAGCACTCAACTGCGGCTTCATTAACCCAAGACAAAGATAATCAAACTTCTCAAGATGTACCACGTAAAAAAAACAAATCCGAGAAACAAAACCAATCCAGTAATCAGAATAAAGGCACACTTAAAGTATCTCCAACAGAAGACAAGCAGGACCAATTAAGTCAATTTCAACACCATTCGCAGTTGACCAAAATCAAACCCAACAAAAACCAGCATTCAACTTCAGCCAATCAAACCACCAGCAAGCCAACGCCACACAGCAAGGACTCGTCAGTAGAAGATGGTGTGAAGCATCAGAGCCAAGCTGATAATTTAGATCAAGCTAATGGCCCTGCCAAAGACCCACAGCCAAAGGCCAAATCAGATAAAGAGCCGCAACTTTATCATATGTTAAATG
The DNA here is from genome assembly GCA_964628705.1 of uncultured Gammaproteobacteria bacterium. Classification (GTDB taxonomy): domain Bacteria; phylum Patescibacteriota; class Patescibacteriia; order UBA2196; family GWA2-42-15; genus CAZVLW01. The sequence continues at coordinate 5,998 of CAZVLW010000030.1, read as the reverse complement.
ACGCTGACAAGCAGCATAAAGATGACCAAGAAATGGATGTTAATTTACTGCCCACCAAAAGACGGTTGTTAAATGATACCCAAATGATGTTGAGCTATATTATGATTATTGTGATTGGTATTTTAGCCGTGGGCATCCCGTATATCTATTATCAAGGATTAAGCAAGGGGTATCAAAATAATAAAGAAAAAATTATTGCCCAAACAAAAGGTTTGGAGCAAAAAAATGAAGAACTAATTAAGCAAATCCGTGAATGGGGGACTCTTTCTGAAAAAATAGATGAACTTGAACCGCTTTTAGATGCACACATTTATTGGAGTAGATTTATGCCGGTTTTAGAAAAAAATACTTTGCGTAACGTATATTTTAGGCAATTTCAGGCAAATAGCGAGAATTATCAAGTTTCCTTAGATGGTATGGCTTATGGACTTCGCGATGCCGCAGAGCAAGTTGTGGCTTTTGAACAAAACACCCAACTGCAAAATATATATTTAAATAGTCTTAATTTTATAGAGCCGGCGGAAGAAGGTGGTGCTACTATTGATTTTGGTTTAACTTTTAATATTGATCCTATGATTGTGAATTTGTCTCCAGGTACCGCACAAGCAGAATAATTTAAAAAATATGTCTCAACAAATTAAAAAGCAAGAAGAAAGAAAACCATTTTATATTCGGCATTTTAAAGCAGTCGTGGTGATTTTAGTTTTATTTATTGGTTTAGCTGGATATTTTGCTTTAGTTAAACCAGCAATGACGAGCTACCAACAGAATAAACAGCAATATGAGAAACAGGAAAAACAACTCAATTTACAGAAAACACGACTCAGCAAAAATGTTGAGAAATTGAACGCTTTTAAAGGTATAACTGAGGTGGAACAAAATAAAATTAATCAAATCTTACCAGATAGCCCTGATAAGCCGAACTTGTATGTCAATCTTCAAAGCCTTGCTGAGCGGGCCCAAGTTGATTTGACCAATATCAATTTAGAAGCAGTTGAGCAAACTCAAAAAAGACAAATTTTTGGTGAGCAAGACAGCCAACAACAAAGCAACATAGGTATTGTCCGTATCAACTTAACGATGGAAAATGTAAACTACCCCAAATTAAAAAACCTGCTAACTTTATTTGAAGATAATTTGCGTTTGCTTGATTTGCAACAGGTGGAATATAACGCGGCAGAAGCCGCTTTGTTCCTGCTATTTAATGGTTATTATAAAAAATAATATGGCCGACCAAGCTAACAAAAAAAAATTTATTATCTATGGTGTGATTATATTAGTTATTGGGGCTGCTAATGTATTTATTTATATGAGAAACTCAGGTAGTGATATATCTGATAGCGCTGGCGGAAATTTGGTAAATCAACAATTATTAGATGAGCAAGCAAGTGGTATTGCCCAAAAAAAACAAGTTGATATTTTAGAGCACAATTTATTTAAGTCGCTGGAAAAGATAGGCGACTGGCCGGTTGAGCCAGGTGCTGCTGATTTTGGTAAAGCCAATCCATTTGCCCCAACCCCTGTCACGCCAAAGACTACCCCTAATCCGCCTCAAAATTTAGACAGCACCAACTAAATTATATTATAAAAAATATAGTTATCATTAATTTTTGAATTATGCGCCAACACGACGAACTAAAAGAACAGATTTTAAAATATTTTTTGAATAAAGGCAGTATTGATAAAAATGATTACAAGCAGTTTAAAATTGAGCCCACTTTGGAAAATATTGAAAAGGATTTGATAAAGTCAAAAAAAGTTTCTGAAGAAGATATTGCTGAAGCTAAGGCGGATCTTTTTAATCTTAAATACGCTTTTTTAGGGGATAAAAAAATTCCTTTAGATACGCTTAAGATTTTCTCGCAAGATTTTGCAGAAAATTACCAAATGGCAGTTTTTAATAAAGACAAGCAGGGGATTAAGGTTGGTTTAGTTGATCCACTAAATCTAAAAGCCAGAGAGGCGGCTGATTTTATTGCACGTGAAAAAGGTTTTGACATTGAATATTATATAGTTTCTAAAAATAGTTTTAAAAAAGTAATTCAGCAATATGGTAGCTTAAAGACTGAAGTAGGCGAGGCACTTAAAGTGGCAGAAGATCGTTTTGCTGAGGAAAATACACAAGGTGAAAAGATTGAAAACGTGATTAAGTCAGCCCCAGTTTCTAAAATGGTTTCAGTTATTTTAAAACACGCGGTAGAGTCACGCGCCTCAGATATCCATATTGAGCCCACTCATGGGGAGTCTCGGGTAAGATACCGTGTAGATGGCGAATTGCATACTTCTTTGGTTTTGCCAAAATATATTCATTCAGCCATTATTTCACGTATTAAAGTAATGTCCAATCTTAAAATTGACGAAACGCGTGTTCCCCAAGACGGTAGAATTAGATTGGAAATTGGCGGTAATAATATTGATTTTCGTGTTTCTACCCTGCCGCTTTATAGCCAAGAGAAAGTAGTTATGAGGATTTTAGACACTTCAAGCGGCATTGCCACTTGGGATGAACTTGGTTTTCAGGGTAAAAATTTGGATTTGATGCATGAAAATATCAAAAAACCAAATGGTATGTTTTTGGTTACCGGTCCCACTGGTTCTGGTAAATCTACCACTTTATATGCCGCTTTGCAGATTTTAAATAAAGAAGATGTCAATATTGTAACCCTTGAAGACCCAGTGGAGTATTATCTTAAAGGCGTCAATCAGTCACAAGTTAAGCCAGAGGTAGATTTTACTTTTGCTTCAGGACTGCGTTCCATTTTGCGCCAGGACCCGGATATTATTATGGTGGGCGAGATTCGGGATAGTGAAACAGCCGAGTTGGCTATCCACGCCTCACTCACTGGACACTTTGTGCTGTCTACCTTGCACACCAATGACGCTTTTGGCGCTATTCCACGTTTAATAGATATGAAAGTGGAACCCTTTTTACTTACCTCTACTTTAAACGTAGTTTTAGCACAGCGTTTAGTTAGAACCATTTGTTCAGATTGTAGAGAAAAAATCAAAATCCCTACCTCACTCAAAGATGAAGCCCAAAAAGTTTTTAAAGAGCTACCTTCATCAGTCGTGCCCCAAGAATATAAAGGTAAAGAAAAATTGGATTATATGTATAAAGGCAAGGGCTGTTCTCGTTGTGGTGATACTGGCTATAAAGGCAGAATCGCTATTGTGGAAGTTTTAGATATTAATGATGAAATTAGAAATATTATTTATTCAGGAGGAAATCTAAGCGAAATTAAAAAGGTTTTTAAGAAAGAAGGTATGCTTACACTTAAGCAAGACGGCATTATCAAAGCCCTTGAAGGTAAGACCACTATAGAAGAAGTGGTGACAGCTACTAAGGATTAAAAAACAAATTGAATATAAATAAATAGCTAAATAATTAGATGGCGAATGGCAAATTTATCCAGCCACCAAAGCATACTAAACCATATTATGGTAAAATTATTACCATATAGGGCAGGTGTAAATCGCCAATTTTTATTTTATTTAATATAATTTTTTCACTAAATTTTATGGCAAGCCAAACTAAAATAGAATTAAGCAAAATAATTAGCCGCGCTATCAAAAGTGGCGCTACTCAAATCCATTTAGAATATGGCAATAAGCCCATTGTTAGAGTTGACCAGCAGTTGGAGAGCTTGCGTGATTTTGAGGTGATGCGTAAAGAATTTTTAAATGATTTAAGCAATCTTTTGTTAATTGAAGAACAACAGCATCAATTAGAGCAACAAAAGTCAGTTGTTACCACCAAAAGTTTTGAGGGCGATATCCGCTATAAGATTCAAATTTATTATGAAAAAGACAAATTGGCTTATATTTTTACCTACATTCCAGCCACTATCAGCGAGCCGCAAAGCATTGGTTTAACTGATGAATTTATCAATTTATTAAAATCCAAAAGTGGCCTTATTTTGGTAAGTGGTTTTCATGGCGCTGGGCGCACGACTACAGCTATTTCTTTGCTAAACCATATTAATAAAAATTTTTCTAAATATATTTTAACTCTGGAAAAACCCGTTGAGTATATTATTACCTCACAAAAAAGCATTATAGAACAAAGGCAAATTGGCCGAGATGCAAAAAGTTTTAGCCAAGCTATTAAATTTGCTATTGAGAGTGACACTGATGTGGTTTTTATCTCACAGATAGACAGCTACGAAACACTTAAAAACATTTTTAGTTTAGTTAGTAGCGGACGATTGGTTTTAGCAATAGTAGAGTCGGGCTCCGCACCAGAGTGCGTTCAGACATTGGTAAATTTAGCGCCTCAAGAGGAAACCCAGAAAGTGCGCAAAGCATTGGCTGACAATTTGCTTGGCATTGCTACGCAACAGCTCTTACCGCGCCGAGGTGGCGGTCAAATTACAGTAACGGAGATTTTAATTAGTAACTCCGCGGTAGTTTCGCTGATCAATGAGGGCCGTTATCATCAACTGACCAGCGTAGCCCAATCATCACATGCCGAAGGTATGCGTTCACTTGACCAAGCCCTTTTGGAGTTGGTTAAAACAGGTGAGGTTGATTTTGATACCGCCCTTGATGTGGCAGTAGACAAAGAAACATTTTCCACTTCAGCTCAAAGGTATAGGAAGATATAGAGCCACTAATAGCTAACAATCAACAGTCAACAAAATTTGTTAATTGTTAATTGTTTTATGTTATTTGCCTACCGTGCCAGGAATAAAAAAGGCCAAGAGGTTGAAGGCCAAATTGAAGCCAATAGCCGCAGTCAGGCCAATAAAACATTAAGCGAACAGGGCTTGATTATTTTGTCATTGGAAAAACAAAGCAAAGTAGATTTGCTCCACATCAATATACCCTTTTTAACTCGCGTTAAAGCCAAGGATTTGGTTATGTTTTCCCGCCAGTTGGCAGTCATGAATTCAGCCACCTTACCCATTGTGCAGTCACTGCGCATACTCTCTAAGCAGACAGAAAATCCTATGTTTCGCGGTGTTATTAAAGAAATAGCCGATGACGTGGACGGAGGAGAGAAGCTTTCCAATGCTATGGAGCGGCATAAAAATGTTTTTTCAAATTTCTATATTGCTATGGTAAAATCAGGTGAAACTTCAGGCTCATTGGAAAAAGTTTTAAATTATTTAGCTGATGAGCAAGAAAAAGACTATGAGTTGATGAGTAAAATTAAAGGTGCTATGATTTATCCCGCCTTTATTTTAAGCGCCCTGTTTGGCGTGGGTATTATTATGATGGTCTTTGTGGTGCCTAAAATCACTGATATTTTAGAACAAACCGGTGGAGAGTTGCCTTTGGCTACTAAAATTTTAATTGGCACTAGTGAAATTATGGTTAGTTTTTGGTATTTAATAGTCATAGCTATTATAGGCATTATAGTAGGCTCACGCTTTGCCCTGCGCCAGCCACCAGTTAGAAAAAATTGGGATTATTTGAAATTAAAGTTGCCTATTTTCGGACCCCTTTTTCAAAAAATACATATTGTCCGCTTTACCCGCTCCATGGCCACTTTAAGTGAAGGTGGTGTGCCTATTACCAGTGCTTTGAAAATAGTCAGTGAAGTTGTTGGCAACGCTTTTTACAAAGATGTTATTTTACGCACTGCCAAAGAAGTGCAAGACGGCAATTCAGTAGCTTCAGTTTTTATCCAAACCAAAGAAATTCCACAAATGATTACGCATATGATATCAGTAGGTGAAAAAACAGGCCGAATTAGCGAAGTTCTTTCCAAAATGACAGACTTTTATGCGCGTGAAGTTGAATCAAATGTAGCCAATTTAATCAGTTTAATTGAGCCCATGATTATGATTGTGATGGGCGTAGGTGTGGGCATTATGGTAGCCGCGGTGATTATGCCGATGTACAATATGTCACAAGGGTTTTAAAAGCAGGAGCAAGAAATAATAAATGTCAAAATATTTTGCTTTTACAGTCAGGCGGACAGGTATCAATATAGAGCTTTGGGCGCGGCTGTTCCGCTACAATATTTAGCTTTGGGCGGGGTTGGCTGTTAATT
>CAZVLW010000029.1:0-10932 GCA_964628705.1 uncultured Gammaproteobacteria bacterium | reverse complement strand
GTTTTGTTTTGAAGGGGAAAAAAGCCAACTGCTTGGCTTTTGTCTGGATTTGAAGCTTGACTCAGATCATCTTTTTTCCATTTGCCAAAATTATAAAAAAATGGCAAAATAAAAGAAATTGTATTAACCACTTCGTTAGTTACATCATTTTTGAAAATAGACGCTTTAATTTGTTCATAAATAAGGATTTATTGGCATTTAATTTTTATTATATGACTGAAACAAGGGAATTTAGTACCAATAGATATCAAACTGAAAATAAGGGAGACGGTAATCCTTGGGACAATATGTCTATGGAGGGTTTTTTAAATCAAGCCAAGCAAGATATTGGTCAAAATTTTAAAGATGAATTAGAAGAGGAGGAAAAACTGAAAAAATTTAATGAATTACAAAAAAAATTATTTAGTAAAGAAATTCAGGCAGGTTCTGTTAAAGAGCATGAGATATTGCAAGAAATATACAATTTATCCAAGCCAAAAACTAAAACTGAAAGTGATTTAGATTCAATGGTGGATAATTTAGAAGAGGAATTAAAAGATTTACATTTTAATGATGTGATGGTTCATATGGATGAATTAACACAGGTTTTAGAAATTATAAAAAAGGGATCCGCTAAAGAAAAAGATAAACAAACATGGCAAAAAGCTAATGAGCTACAAGATAGAGTAAAGCGTTTAAGTCAGGTTTATCCAAAAGGTAAAAAGCAATACATCAATCATCTTAAGGAAATAATAATAGCCATTAAAGAATTATTAGCATAAACTTAATCTTGAAATTAAAAAATTCAATAATTTTTTGTAAAAGCTAATCATTCTAAAAGTTTGATTAAGTTTTTTAAGAATATGAACAGTGCTGGTAAGCGCGGACATTAAGTGAAATTATGCCAATTCTATGTCTATAGAAAATATTGAAAGAGAACAATTTAACTTTAATTTTGATACGGCCACCGAGAACGATTTGAAGCAAATTGACGAGATAGATAATCGTCCTGAAGAACACGCCAAGATGCTAAAACTGCAAAAGGAAGATGTTGGAAAATTAATAGTTGCCAGACACGGCGATAAAATAGCTGGCTACGTCTTTATTTATTACTACCATCAAAGTGCTCACTTTTCAGAAGTCCAAGCACCCTTTTTGGAAGACTTAATGGTCCATCCTGATTTTAGACAGAAAGGGCTAGGAAAAGAATTATTGCAAAAATGTGAAGAGGAAATTAAAAAACAAGGGGGTAAAGAATTAACTTTTGCAGTTTTGGCATCTAACCAACAAGCAATTGATTTTTATACAAAAAACGGTTATGAAAAAATTCCGGAGATGGATTTTAAAACACCCAAAGAAGACCTTGGTCACTATTTTAAGAAAGAATTGGAGTAACTTCATACAACAAAGAATATCTGGTTCAAAAATTTTGTATTTATTGAACACTAATGAGTACAAAACTTTTTCACCCATGTTTTTGTCCCTTTTCTATTGATTAAAAAAATAATGAAGCGGGACGAAAACATCAGATATACTGAAACATTAAGTGAAATTTAGGATTTTGAAGATATGGTAAATTATATTAACTATAATTATTTATCTACTAATATGAAGTATTACCAAGTTTTCAAGGTGAATGTTTACAAGTCAATAAGTATGGTGGCAGTATTTATTGCTGAATTCATCCTTCTTTATTTAACTTGGAGGAAGGATATTATTGAACATGCGAGGACATGTGAAGCAATTGGCTGCGGAAGCTATAATGTGAGTCTTGCATCATTTGTAAGTAGGTCGATTGGAGAAAATATATGGATTTTTATCTGGCTCACATTTGTTATTCTATTAGTAAGTTATCTTATATCTTGTCTAGTTCATTTTGTGCTTCTAAAAACTAAGTTTCAGACTTCAAAAACCTAAACTTCTCCGTACTATTTAGGGCATAGAGAGCTGGGCTTCAGATATACCGAAACATTATATGCCATAGAGAAAAGATAAAAAAATGTTTTTTTGACAAATTGCTGTGATTAAGATAAGCTAAATTCAATAATTTAAAACCAAAAAAATTAAGGGAGGCAAAGATGAAAAATATATATTATTTGTTAGTTTTACTGATATTTTGTTTTATGGTTGCCATGCATTATGAGAATTATTATGTCGGCAACGTGGTAGATGAAGAAAATATATATTGTTATATGGGAAAGGATAAATTAATTCTAATTTCGTATAATAGAATTCAAGATTTGTACATCTTACGGCTGGGTGATATAAATAACGAAAAAGTTTTTGATTCACTACATGATTTATTGAGCTATGTTGAAGTAGAGGAAATAGAATTGATGCATTTAAAATTTTTAAAAAGATCTCTAATGCCGATTCCGCCGGGACAAAAAGATTTTTTATGGAAAATGAAGCTGAAAGATTTAAATATTGATATTGAAGTGGGCGGCCAGCAAATAAAATACGCGCAGCAAATTAAAGGAATTTCTGTTGATGTAAAAACAAGTGATTACAGACTGTTGATAGATTTTAAAAATGAAAAAAGAGCCAATCGTTGGCTTGAAAGATTTATAAAAGACAAAATCAATTCAAAAAAATCGTTTCCTTTAGCGAAACGATTTTTTTATTTTTATAAATTTACTGCTACAATTATATTAATATGAGATTGGATTTTAAGTTTATTGTATTTTTAATATTTTTGGTTGGCAGCGCGCTTTATATGCTCGGGCATATTTATGGCGGGCAAGATATTGTCTGGCAACAAAAAGGGCAACCCAGATATCAAATTGATTCAGGCGGACAAGATGAGCAAATAGGCGGGTCAAATGCGAGTTATGTAGATAATCAACAAAATGAATTATCTGAGCAAGACAATAAAATAAACAAAAACAAGACAAAAGAAGGGCAGTTGGTGCAAGATGACATATATATATTAGACGTGCCTTTCAGCCCGCAAGCGCCATTGGCAGAGTGGGATAATCCTATTTTTCAGGACGGGTGTGAAGAGGCGACAGTAATGATGGTGATGGCATGGGTGAGTGGGGAGGAACTGACAAAAAATGAGGCACGTAAGAAAATTGCCGATATGGCGGCTTGGCAAAAGCTGTATTACGGAAGCTATATAGATAGTTCAGCCGAAGATACTTTAGAGAGATTGATTTATAAATATTATAATTATGATAAAGCCGATTTATTATCGGTTGGAAATGCAGGCGATATAATAGAGCAAGTTGAACAAAATAAAGTAGTGATTGTGCCTACCAACGGGCAAAAGTTGGATAATCCGTATTATACGCCACCCGGCCCGGAGCGGCATAATTTATTAATTCGCGGATATGATACAATAAATAAAGAGTTTATAGTAAATGATCCAGGCACTAAAAGGGGAGAGGCGTATAGATATAAAAAAGAAATTTTATTGAATGCTATTCGCGATTATCCAAGTGGCAATCATTTGCCGATAGAAGGTGAGGTTAAAAGAATGATTGTGGTTTGGCAATAAGAGTGTGTTGTGGTATGATGAGATTGGAAGTAAAAAAAATATTAATGATAAATTTAAAGATATGCAATTAACAAGCTCAAATTTTAACCATCATGGCAAAATACCTAAAAAATATACCTGTGATGGTGAAAATGTAAATCCAGCCTTGAATATTGAACAAGTGCCTGAAGGGACTAAGAGTTTAGCTTTAGTGGTGGATGATCCAGATGCGCCAGCGGGTGACTGGGTGCATTGGTTGGTATGGAACATCTCTCCTGAGATAAAAAAAATTGAAGAGAATAGTGTGCCTCCAAGCTCGTTGGAAGGAACCACAGATTTTGGTGCTGCTAAATGGGGTGGGCCATGCCCGCCAAGTGGCGAGCATCGCTATTTTTTTAAAGTCTACGCTTTGGATGATTATTTGGATTTAGATGCGAGCGCAGTAAAAGCAGATGTTTTAAAAGCTATGGAGGGCCATATTTTAGAAAAGACAGAATTGGTTGGTTTGTATCAACGACAGTAAGATATATTTATGATGAAAATTGAATTATTTAAAATAAAAAAATTCTGATTAAGTCTCAGAATTTTTTAATATCTAGGTAAATTGTAAGCCGGATTTTGTATCCCGCTTATACGGGATGGCAACCATCTATCTCAGCGAGCAACCAAATTTGCTCTTGCACCAGGTAGGGTTTGCCGCATAACTATGTCACCATAGCTATGTGTGGGCTCTTACCCCTCCGAGATTACTCGGAGTCCAGTATAGGACACATTTTCACCCTTACCCTTCACATAGTTTTTAAAATAGTAATTATTTGGTTATTGAATTTTACTAAATTAAAAACTATGTGAAGGGCGGTATATTTTCTGTGGCACTTTCCCTAGGTTTCAGATTTGTCCAATAAAAAGTTCGATCGTAACTTTTTATTGTAATCCTTATACCCGGTCGCTTTAGCGACTACCATTATTGGTGTCCGGACTTTCCTCTCCCTCACTTTTAAGCCGCTAAGCTGATGTGTGTGTTTACTTTTTTGGCACTTTAAGCTAAATTATATAGTAGTAACTTTTAAGCTTAAAAGTGAGGGAGCGGTTGCCAAATTTACCTAGACTATCATAATTTAACATAAATTATAAGTGTTGTCAATATGAAAAAATCTGAAATAATATTTTCTGCAGTTATGCTGCCGATTGATTATATTTTAGTTTCGCTGGCTGGGCTCTCAGCCTATTTTGTGCGTTATTCTGCTATCTATCAAGAGCAAATTAGAGAGGTGGTGTTTAATTTGTCAATTCAAAATTATATTAAATATGTATTGGTGGTGGCTGTGATTTGGATAGTTATCTATATTTTAAGCGGTTTGTATTCAATGCGTCCTGGCCAGAAGCTGTTTGGTGTTTTAAGTAAAATTTTTTTAGCTTCCTCAACCGCAACTTTGATAGTTATTGTGGCTTTCTTTTTTTCACGTGAGTTGTTTTCGTCGCGTTTTATTATTTTAGCTGCTTGGTTGTTGTCGGTGGTTTATGTGAGTGCGGCGCATATTATTATGAACCTAATACAAAAACGGCTTTATAAAAAAGGTATGGGAGTGCATAGAATTGCTTTAGTGGGCGATAGCCAAGACGGCAATTATTTAGCAAAAGAAATAGCGAGTCGTAAGAAATATGGTTACACAGTGGCTTTGAGGCAGAGCAAGGTAGATGAAAATTTAATACAACGTATTGTGGAGATGGCCAAGCGGGATGAACTGGATGAGATTGTTCAGGCCGATTCAAATATGGATAGAGAGGAGAGTTTGCGATTGTTGGAATTGGCGAATTTACATCATTTGGAGTTTAAGTATGTGGCAGATCTTTTGGGAGCTACGCGCACCAATTTTGATATAAATACAATTAGTGGGATACCTATTATTGGGATAAAAAAAACACCATTAGATGGGTGGGGCAGGGTAGTCAAGAGAGTTTTTGATATAGTAGCTTCAATTGTGTTTTTGGTTGTCTTATCACCTTTATTTTTAATTGTGGCGATGGCTATAAAAATAGACTCTAAGGGAACTATTTTTTATAAATCCAAGCGCATTGGCGCGTATGGCAAAGAATTTTATTTATATAAATTTAGAACAATGATAAAAGACGCGGATAAACTGAAAGATAAATTAATCAATAAAAATGAACGCGCTGATGGGCCATTATTTAAACTAACTGATGATCCGCGCATAACCCGGGTGGGCGCGTTTTTACGTAAAACAAGTATAGATGAAATACCAAATTTTTGGAATGTATTAGTAGGTCATATGAGCTTGGTCGGACCTCGTCCGCATGAGCCACACGAAGTTGCTCAATACCAAAAGCATCATCGCCAACTATTGAACATTAAGCCGGGTATAACAGGTATGGCACAAGTCTCAGGCAGATCAACACTGTCATTTGAAGAGGAAGTAAAGCTTGACACTTTATATATTGAGACTTGGAGTTTTTGGCTGGATATTATTATTTTAATTAAAACTCCTTTTATTATAGTTAGGCTGATTGATTAGCTTTTTAAGATGTTTCTTTTTTATTTTTAGAGGTTTTGCTTTGTTCGTTTTGGCGATGTGACACATATTTAACTATACGCTCTACACCATTGACTATAATGCCAATGTAATTGGCCGTACTGTGAACGTGGCTTTTAATAGTTATTAGGATGTCATCAATAACTTCCATTTTTTTGCGCAAGGATTTGGTCAAATCATAGGCGTTTTTGACAATTGAAATAAAATAATAGAACAACCAGCAAAAAAATGCAGTTAAAGCTATAGCGCAAATAGCTAATACGTAGAACAATATGTCTTGGGAAGATTCAAGCATAAGTGATAATTTAATTTTTAAGTTAGTTTATTTAGTTTATAATGAAAATTATTTATTTTTTTGATTTCTATAATGTTAGTATACACTATTTGAAGGTTTTTTTAAATATGCTATAATTGAAGCAGTTATTTCCACATAAATTAACGGCTATAAAGATGTGGATTTTTATTTTTTATATAGTACAAAATTGTTAGATTAATTTTAGTCAAGAATATAGAAAATATGGAGCATAGAGAAGAATTAAATAACAATAATAATAAAAAACCATATTGGGTGGCCAGAAAGGGTTTATTGATTTATGCTCTGATTGTGGTGGCGTTAGTTAGTTTTATGGCTGGTTTTTTTATAGGTGAAAGCCAAGGTGATGTAGAGATTGTTTCTTCAGCCGGGTACACAGAGTATGGAGAACTACAAGGTAAAGATGAGGAAATCCCACAGTATTTAAAGGGTGATGTGAATTTTGAAACATTTTGGGATGTTTGGAATACTATTCAAAATAATTATATTGATCGGCCAGTCGGGGAGAGTAAGCTTTTTTATGGGGCGTTAAATGGTATGGTGGCGAGTTTAGATGATCCTTATTCCATGTTCTTAGAACCCAAGACTGCTAGTGATTTTGCAGACGAGTTGGAGGGGCATTTTGAAGGTATTGGCGCTGAAATCGGTATACGTGATGATAATTTGACTGTGGTTAGTCCCTTGTCGGAAAGTCCTGCTGAAAAAGCGGGTCTTAGGGCTCAAGATATAATTTTACAAATTGACGGATATGATACAGAAGATATTGACTTGCGTGAAGCAGTAAGGCGTATTCGGGGAAAGCGGGGAAGTGTGGTGACATTAAAAATTTACAGATCTAAAAATAAAGAAGTGCAAGATATTGATATTACTCGCGATGTGATTGAGATAGTAAGTGTAGAAACTAAGAGTTATAATAAAAATGATTATGAATTATTGGGAGATAAGCAAATTTCTTTTATTAAAGTTACGAATTTCCACGCAGATACTTCAGCTAGGTTTAAACAAGCTGTGCAAAATGTATTGACCAATAATCCGGATGGTATTATTCTTGATTTGCGCAGTAACCCCGGAGGTTTTCTTAATTCCGCAATTGAGCTGTCTGATTATTGGCTAAATCAAGGCCAAGTAGTTGTTCAAGAGGAATACGCTGAGGGAGATCCAGAAATACATAAAGCTACCAGCCAAGCCCTATTGGATAAATACCCAACAGTGGTTTTGGTTGATGGAGGCTCTGCTTCCGGGTCTGAAATTGTAGCAGGCGCTTTAAAAGATCACAAATTAGCCACTTTAATAGGTGAGAAAACTTTTGGCAAGGGCTCAGTTCAGCAATTGATAGAAGTGAATGAAGGTTCAGCTGTTAAATTGACTATTGCCAGATGGTTGACGCCAAATGGCACAACAATTGACAATGAAGGCATTCAGCCAGATATTGAAGTGGAAAGAACAGTTGAGGATTATCAAGCGGGTAAGGATCCTCAGTTGGATAGGGCGATAAGATTTTTTAATCAAAATTGAGAAAATAGATATTTAAATACTTAACATTGTATGCGGTATTAAAATTAATTGTTTATAAATATATGGTTAAAAAAAATACTCAAATTATATTAACTCAAAACATTGAAAAACTTGGTAAGCAAGGTGAGATAAAATCAGTATCTCAAGGTTATGCGTATAATTATTTATTACCTAGAAATTTAGCAATAGTGGCAACAAATGATAAGCTAAAACAGCTTGAAGTGTCAAAACAAAAAAAACAACATAAAAAACGTCAAGAGCTGACAGTAATAGAAAAAATATCACAACGTTTGTCAGGCGTGCGCCTTGAACTTACTAAAAAAGCTTCAGACGTAGGTAAGTTATTTGAAGGTGTTGGGGCAGATGAAGTGGTGAATTTATTAAAACAACAAAAAAATATTGATTTGGATAAGAAATATATAAAATTGGATAAAAAAATTAAAGATATTGGTAACCATAAGATTGACATCGTTTTAGGCAATAAAAAAACAAACATTGATTTAAAGATAAAAAGTGAATAATTTTTATGCAAACAAAATTTATTTTTGTAACTGGCGGTGTTTGCTCAGGGCTAGGCAAGGGGATCGCCACTGCCTCTATAGGCGCTTTGTTAAAAGGTGCCGGGTATAGTGTTTTTAATGTTAAAATTGATCCGTATATTAACCCTGACCCGGGGACAATGAGCCCTTTTCAACATGGTGAAGTTTTTGTAACAGATGACGGTTATGAAGCCGACCTTGATTTGGGGCATTATGAGAGGTTTATAGATGTGCCATTATCTCGGCATTCAAATTTAACTTCAGGCCAAGTGTATAATTTGGTGCTTGAGGATGAGAGAAAGGGTCGTTTTTTGGGCAAAACAGTGCAAGTTGTGCCGCATATTACCAATGTTATTAAAAAATTTATTTATAATTCAGCTGAAAATTCTAAAGCTGATTTTTTAATGGTTGAAATAGGCGGCACGGTGGGTGATATTGAAGGCGAACCTTTTTTGGAAGCCGCTCGGCAATTTCACCGAGAAGTGGGTGATGAAAATGTGATGTTTATTCATCTAACCTTACTTCCTTTTTTAAAAACATCGGGTGAGTTAAAAACCAAGCCGACACAAATGTCTGTCAAGGAACTACTTAGAAGGGGAATTCACCCTGATATGATTTTGGCTCGCAGTGATTATAAAATAAATAAAGATTTATTGGATAAAATTGCAATGTTTTGCGATGTGAAAAGAGAAGCGGTTATTCCAGCACAGACTATAAAAAGCATTTATGAGGTGCCGATTAATTTAAATAAATATAAGGTAGGTGATATTATATTTAATAAGTTTGGTTTGAAAAAAAGAAAGCCAAATTTAGATAAATGGAAAGAGTTGGTGCGTAAAATTAAGAAATCAAACGGCCATCATATTAGTATAGCTAAAGTAGGTAAATATACTGCCCATGGTGATGCATATATTTCACTTGATGAGGCGCTTAAGGCAGCTGGGTACGTGAATAATGTTAAGGTAGATATAGTACCAATTGACTCTGAAAAATTGGAAGCCCTTGACAAAAGAGAATGGAAAAGATTAAAATCAGTTGATGGTATTTTGGTTCCCGGAGGATTTGGCGCGCGCGGAGTAGAGGGTAAAATTATGGCCGCTAAATATGCCAGAGAGAAAAATGTGCCATATTTTGGGTTGTGCTTAGGGATGCAGATTATGACAATTGAGTTTGCTAGATCAGTCATAGGCAGTAGTGATGTCAATAGTGAAGAGTTTGATAAAAATATCAGCCATCCGGTAATTCATTTTATACCAGAGCAAAAAAAAACCATTAAAGATAGTAATTATGGGGCAAGTATGCGTTTAGGTGCTTATCAAGCAAAATTGGATGAGAATTCTTTGAGTTATAAAGCATATGGTAAAAGCAAGATATCTGAAAGGCATAGGCATAGATATGAGTTTAATAATGATTATAAAGCTCAATTGTCAGGAGCTGGTTTGAAAATAGCAGGAATTAACCCCAAAAGAAATTTAGTAGAAATTGTTGAGATAAAAGACCATCCATGGATGGTAGGCGTGCAATTTCATCCTGAATTTAAGTCGCGTCCATTGCGTCCCCATCCGCTTTTTAAGGATTTTATAAAAACTGTAAAAAAATATAAAAATAAATAAAAAAAGGGGAATTATTGGTATGATAATTGAGTTGTTAACGATAGGCATTACTGAAAAAAATATATACTCAGATGGCTAAAATAATAAATAGGTTGAATGCCGATGCATCTTTTTTTCTTTTGAAACAATTTTTGAGTCGGTTAGGCAAAAGGATTACGATATATGCGCAAATAATATGGTGTTATTTTTTTCTCACATGGATCCACGACGAGTATTTATTTTTACTGAAAATAATTTGCTACAGCAAATTTCAACCGTGGTCTATGAGGAGATAAATAATGCACCCATTATGTGATGGGTGTTTTTTGTATTTCAAATAAATAAATTTATTTCTATAAATAGATATTGCTTGCTAAAAAGGTAAATTAGTGTTATCTTTTAATTAATGAATTTTTTAAGATTAGCGGTGAAAAGATTGAATAATTCAGTAACAGGAGGCGCTATAATCATAGCGATTTTTTCTATTTTGGCTAAATTTTTAGGGTTAGTTAGAGATAGATTATTAGCCGCTAATTTTGGTGCAGGCGATGTGTTAGACGCTTATTTTGCGGCTTTTAAATTGCCTGATTTAGTATTTAATACTTTGGTCTTAGGAGCTCTGTCAGCCGCCTTTATTCCTATTTTTATAGAATTTAAAAATAAAGAAAAAGAGGATGCTGAAAGATTTAATCACTGGCATTTATCCAGCTCCGTGATGAATATAATTTTTTTAACATTACTTGTTTTTAGTGTTTTAATTTTTATATTTGCCGGCAATTTAGTACCTTTGATTGCACCCGGTTTTAGTAGCCAAAAATTGAATTTAACTATTGAGTTGACTCGCGTAATGGTTTTTTCAATTTTATTTTTTGGTATAAGTAATGTGTTGTCAGGTATTTTGCAGTCTATAAAAAAATTTACCTTATTTGCCCTGTTTACCAGGGCCGCCTTATTTCAGCATATC
>CAZVLW010000028.1:3049-11110 GCA_964628705.1 uncultured Gammaproteobacteria bacterium | reverse complement strand
ATATCTAAACTTTTTAAATGTTAATGTTTGAAATTTGTATGTTATCTAAACTTTTGGTATAATTTGTTTGTATGTCTGATCTTATTGATATTATAACTCAAGAATTAAAAATACGCAATTATAGCCCAAAAACTATAAAAGCGTATTGTGGCGTAGCCAGAGATTTGTATGGATTTTATAAAAAACCACTTCGGCTATTGACCAAAGAAGAAATTAAAAAATATTTATTACACAGACAAGAAAAGGGGTTATCCAGTCAGACTATTTCTCTGTACGCTAACGCAATAAATTTTATTTTTAAAGAGGTTTATAGACAAAAGGATTTTGAAAAGTTAAGTCACCCTAAACGGAACCAGAAACTGCCAGTAGTTTTAACTCGCATAGAAGTTCAAGAAATTATAAACAAAACCACCAACTCAAAACACAAGATGATGATCTCGATAGCGTATGGAGCTGGCCTTCGGGTTAGTGAGCTTATCCGTTTAAAAACAGCTGATATTAATCTGGATGAATTAACGATTACCATTCGGCACAGCAAAGGTAAAAAGGACCGCCTGACTGTTTTACCTAAAAAAGAAATTTACAATTTAAGACAGTTATTAGCCGGTAAAGAACAAAATGATTTTGTATTTGAAAGTAATCGAGGCGGCAAAATGACCGAGATGTCAGCTCAAAAAATGTTTTATGGGGCACTAAAGAAAGCGAGAATCAAAAAGCAAGCTACTTTTCATAGTTTGCGCCACAGCTTTGCCACACATCTATTAGAGAACGGCGTGGATGTCAGATATGTGCAGGAGTTGCTGGGGCATGCTAACATTAGAACTACCCAAATCTATACCAAGCTGACTAATCCAGCTTTAAAAAATATTAAAAGCCCCCTAGACTAACTCTTTATTTAACTTCATAAAAGTGTTAAAATGTAGTTATATAGATTAAGTTAATTGAATTATTTATGGGTAGGAGAAGAAAGAGGAGATTTAATTTTAGACCTGATTTAAGCGGGTTGGAAGACGGCACTAAAAGAAGTATTCGCATAGTTTTAATTTTTCTTTTGGCAGTTTTGAGTTTACTGTCCATTTTTGATTTAGCAGGGGCATTTGGCCGTTTTTTTTACAATGTATTGCAAATAATGTTTGGTTGGGGTTTTTGGATTTTTCCTTTGGTGCTTTTGGCTGCAGGCTATCTTTCAATTCGGTCTACTAAATATTCCTTTGAGCAGGTAAATTGGGCGGGTATGTTTTTAATTATTATCGGTTATTCCGGTTTTTTTCATTTAACTCAAGATCCGGAAATTTTTAAAGAAATCTTAAGCCATGGAGTAGGGGGAGGTTATATTGGTTACGGTATAGCGTGGCCTTTAAATCAAATCATGGGACGATGGGCCTCTCTTATAATCACCATCGGACTTTTTTTGATTGGTATGTTGTTGATGTTTAACACCTCATTGGAATCAATGACAGATAAGTTAACTTTGCGTGCTATCAGGGATAAATTGAGGGGGTGGCGAACAGACGATGGATTAGATGAATATATAGAGGATGAAGATGGGGTGGTGCAAGAGGAGGAAGAGGATGAAGAGGTAGAGTTTGAAGAAAAAGAGATTGGTGATGAAGCTCAACAAGAGCCGCAAGATGATATGCAAGAAGATTCTGAGCAGTATGAAAAGACAACACCCAAAAGAAGAAAGGTTTACCCACGCATAGATTTACCATTGAATTTGTTGAATAAAAAAACTGGCAAACCAACACCAGAAGATGTTAAGCAGTGCAGATATGCGATTGAAAGAACTTTAAGTAATTTTGGGATTGACGTTGAGATGGGGGAAGAGTCGGTTGGGCCAACCGTAACTCAGTATACATTTAGACCAGCCGAAGGAGTTAAACTGTCTCGCATTGTGGGTTTGGGCAATGATTTAGCTTTGGCTTTAGCGGCTCATCCTATTAGAATTGAAGCGCCTATTCCTGGAAAATCCTTAGTAGGAGTGGAGGTGCCTAATAAAAAAATAGCTGTAGTACCTTTAAGGCAAGTACTTGAGTCTAAAGCTTTTAAAGAGCGCAAGTCAAACTTAATACTTCCTTTGGGAGAAGATGTTTCCGGTCAGCCATGGGTAACAGATTTAGCTAAAATGCCGCATTTGTTAGTAGCTGGGGCTACTAATTCAGGTAAAACAGTGTGCTTGAATTCACTTATCGTATCTTTGCTATATCAAAATCAGCCAGATGAATTAAAATTGATTTTGGTTGACCCTAAAAGGGTTGAAATGCCGGGATATAACGGTATACCGCATTTACTTACGCCGGTTATTACTGACGTTAAAAAAACAATCAATGCACTTAAATGGACTATAGCTGAAATGGATCGCCGTCTTTCTATTTTACATAATGCCCACAAAAGAAATATTGCCAGCTATAACGCCACTCATCCTAAAGATAGATTGCCCTATATGGTTTTTATAATTGATGAATTGGCTGATTTAATGAATATAGCTTCAGCTGAAGTAGAGGGTTTGGTTATACGTTTGGCTCAGATGTCGCGTGCGGTGGGTATTCATTTAATTTTGGCTACACAAAGACCCTCCGTAGATATTATAACAGGCTTAATTAAAGCCAATATCCCGGGCAGGATTGCTTTTTCAGTTGCTTCGTTGACTGATTCGCGTACTATTTTAGATATGGCAGGGGCAGAAAGATTGTTGGGAAGAGGGGATATGCTGTTTACCTCGGCTGAAATTTCTAGACCAAAAAGAATACAGGGATCTTTTGCTTCAGATAATGATATTGAAAGAGTGGTGCAGTATTTGCGCGAAAGCGGCGAGCCAGAGTATGAGGATGCGGTAGTTGAAAAATCGGAACAAGATTTTAAGTTGGGCAATATTATTAGAAGACAAGGCGGTGTAGAGGATGAAGATGATGATGATCTTTTGGATGAGGCGAGAGATTTAGTAGTTGAGGCAGGTAAAGCTTCTGCTTCATATTTGCAAAGGCGTTTGCGGGTGGGTTATGCCAGGGCGGCAAGACTTTTAGATTTACTTGAAGAGCGAGGTGTAGTTGGACCAGCAGAGGGATCTAAGCCAAGGAAGATTTTAGTTAAAAAAGGAGAAAAGGGGTTATCTGAACGAGCAGATGAAATCATTGAGAAAAATGAGATTTATCAAGAAGATAATAATAGTGATAAAGACATTGCTTCAGATGGTAGGAGTTTGGAAGACGAGGGTAAAAAAAATAGTTTTGAGCAGATGCCCGATGTTCAACAAAACGATAGTGAAACGGATGATAGCAACCAAGAGGTGGATGATTTTGAAGAAAATGATTTATTAGACCAGGATAGTGATGGTGATTTGAAGCAGGCAGAACAAGTAGATGATAAGCCACGAGATCCGCAAGATTTAGATAGGGATAAATATAGTTTTTAAGTATGGTAATTTTTAAAAAAAAACGTATTATTAGTGGCCGTAGTCTGGGTGAGGATTTAGCAAGGGAGAGGAAGAAGTTGAATTTAACTTTAAGTGTGGTGGAGAGAAAAATTGGTGTTGGAGAGGGTTATTTAGAGGCAATGGAGAGTGGGGAGTGGAAAATTATTCCGGGTGAGGTATATGCTAAAAATTGGCTTAAAAAGTATGTTATTTTTTTAGGCCTTAATTGGCAGTCAGTTAAAAAAAAATATGATAGAGAGGTAGGAAATAAAAATTTTTGGCCACAGACACAAAAACAGAAATTTGGTATTAGTCAAAAGAGACTATTAGTCTTCCCAAAAATTATTAGAAATGCATTAATTGGATTGGTGGTTTTGATTATTGTTTTATATTTATCTTTTCAAATATATTCACTTTTGCGCCCACCGATCTTGGAAATAATATATCCGCCTCATGGTTTAGAGTTAAGTAATAGAAATTTTAAGCTGTTAGGAAAGTCCGAATCCGGCGCAGTAGTTTCAATAAATGGTAATCCAGTACCAATAGACAAAGACGGATGGTTCAAAATTGACATAAATTTAAATAAAGGTTTAAATGAAATTAAGATTCAAGCAAAAAAAAGTTACGGTAGAGAAAACGAAAAACAGATAAGTGTGGTGGTTAAGGAAAATTAGTGGATCAAGTTAACGCTATTTTTTTATTTTTTAGATTAAAATAATAGGCATTTGATTTTGATTATAAATGTGAGCTAATAATACTATTTTTGTGTAACTTGTTAATTAAATATTTTTTATGTCTAAAAAAAATGAGCATAGGGATAACCAAAAAAATAAATCAGCTGAACAGGCAATGGATGAGATTCAGCAAAAATTTGGTGAGGGGGCTATTATGAAATTCGGTGAAATTAAAAAAGTTGAAGTGCCCTCAATTCCAACAAAGTGCCTATCTATGGACTTAGCCTTGGGCGTGGGTGGTTTACCGCGCGGAAGAGTGATAGAAATTTATGGCGCTGAGGCATCAGGTAAAACAACTCTATCATTGCATGCGGTGGCTAGCGTACAGAAGCAAGACGGGGTAGCCGCTTTTGTGGATGCCGAGCATGCCCTAGACCCAGATTATGCCAGAAAAATTGGGGTTAAAGTTGATGATTTGTTAATTTCTCAGCCAGACAACGGGGAGCAGGCATTAGAAATCGTGGAAACTTTAGTAAGATCAGGTGGAATAGATATTGTGGTGATAGATTCAGTTGCGGCATTAACACCTAGAGCTGAAATTGAGGGAGAGATGGGCGATAGCCACATGGGCCTACAAGCCAGATTAATGAGTCAGGCCTTACGTAAGCTCACCGGTATTGTGAGTAAAACAAATACAACTGTGATATTTTTAAACCAAACAAGACAGAAAATTGGAGTGGTTTTTGGCAACCCTGAAACAACCACTGGAGGTATGGCATTGAAATTTTATTCATCTGTGAGAATTGAATTGCGCCGTTCAGCACAAATCAAAATGGGTGATCAGGTAATTGGCAATCGTGTGAAGTCTAAAATTGTTAAAAATAAAGTGGCACCGCCCTTCAAGACATGTGAATATGATATTATGTATAATGAGGGCATTTCAATCTCTGGCGATGTGTTGGACAGGGGTGTAGCAGAAGGTATTATTAAAAAAGCAGGTAATTCGTATAGCTATGGGGAGGAAAAGTTAGGTATGGGTAGAGAAAAAGCTAAGCGTTATTTAAGGGATAACCCTAAATTATTGCGAGAGATATTTAAAAAGGCATGGGAGACAGTCAAACAAAAGGAAAAGGAAGAAAAATAATATAGTTATTTAATAAAAAATTCCTTATTTAAAGATAAGGAATTTTTAATTTAATTATTTACCCTTTCAACATATTCCCCCGTTTCGGTGTTGATTCGTACTATATCATTGGGTTTGATAAAAATAGGCGCTATTATTTGAAATCCGGTTTCAAGGGTGATATCTTTAGTGCCAGATCCTTGAGAGGTGTCCCCCTTAACTGCGGGCGGGGCTTGAGTGACTTCCAACTCAACTTTAGAGGGTAGATCAAGGGCAAATGGTGAGTTTTCAAAATAAAGGATAGCTGTACTTTGTCCTTCTGGAATAAAATAGAGTTGTTTTTTTATTTGTTCTGTGGGAATAAAGAATTGTTCATAATTCTCATCCATAAAATAACTTTTATTTTCTTGGCTGTAGAGGTAGTCTGCCTTTTTGGATATTATTTCAGCAGGTTCAAATTTATCCGCTGACCTAAATGTTTTTTGTAGAGTTTTGCCGTTTTTAAGACCCTTAAACTTGGTCTGCAGAACCGCGCCTCCACGGCCCATTTTAAGATGGTTAGCTTTAAGTATTTGATAAGGTTCACCTTGGTATTTAATTATATATCCAACTTTAAGGTCATTCATGGAAAGCATAGTAAAAGAATTAAAAAAATAAGTGTGAATATTGAAAATAAATAAAATTTATAAACTCGGTGGCTTATAAATTTTATTTATAGCTTTAAATAAAGAAATTCATTTGCGTACAAAAGGCATTAAACCCATTTCTCTGGCGCGTTTGATAGCACTTGTCACCTTGCGTTGATGTTTAGCACAAAGACCTGTGCGTCTGCCTGGCACAATTCTGTTGTAGTGTGACATAAAACGCTGCAAGGTTTGAATATCTTTCCAGTCCACATTTTGTATTTGGTTGACACAAAAATGGCAATGTTTTTCTACTGAGTTTTTAGACATAATAGTTATAGATTAAAATGGAACATCTTCTACTTTGATATTATTGTCAGAACTGTTTGAATTGTGGGTTTCTTCTTCTATATTAATCACAGGCGTGTCGTCTGCCTGTTGGTTATTTTGTTTTTGTGAGCCTTGTTTCTGCTGGTTATTATAGTCGTTATCTGGCGCTTTAGAGCCCTTGGAGTCAAGCATAATCATATTTTCAGCTATTATTTCAGTCATATAACGCTTGTTTCCGCTTTGATCATCCCAGCTTCTGGTTTGTAAGCGACCTTCAATATATACTTTGGATCCTTTGCGTAAATAGCGGGTACATATATCTGCCAATTTACGCCAAGCTACCACATTGTGAAATTCAGCTTTTTCTTGCCTCTCACCATTGGCGTCTGTCCAGATTAGATTTGTGGCGACTGCAAAAGAGGTTACATTTGTTCCATTGGGCGTGGTTCTTGCTTCTGGGTCTCGGGTAAGGTTGCCAATAATCATAGCTTTGTTTAAGTTCATATATTTGTTTTAATTAATAATATTATAAATCTTTTTGGTCGCCTAAAAGTTCATCTATTTTTTTATCTAACTCAGCTATGTCTACTTTTTCCTTCTTTTCTTTGTCAGCTTGATCATCCTTTTCGTGTTGTGTTTTTTCAGGTTTTTGTTTGCTGAGACTTGGTTTTATTGATGAGATTGATGCACTTTTGGTGTCAGGTTGAGCTTGCCTTGCTTTGGTTTGAGCTTCCTCTTGACTATCACCCTGTGTTTGTTTTTGGATAATGGTAATATAATCTTGTCCGTGTTTGCGTTTAATAAGTCTGTAACGCGTTATTTCGGGAACTAAATTGAGCTCTTGTTTAATTTTGCTTATTTTTTCTGTTGGGCTATAAAAGGTTGTTAAAATATAGTATCCATGTCGGACACCCTTAATCATATATGAAAGTTTTCTTTTACCTATTTCTATTTCTTTATGTATATTAGCTGAATTTTTTTCCAAGATTTCATTTATTTTTTGATGAATTTTTTTAATTTCATCTTCTGACAAGGTAATAGGTAAAAAATATAAAATTTCATATTCATTATTAAGCTTTGGGGTGTCTTTGGTTTTTATCATAATTTAAATTTAATTTTATTTGTTTATCAGAACTTTAACATATAATACTAATAAGGTCAAGAGTTGAATGAGTGATTTTGGTCGGGGTGAGAGGATTTGAACCTCCGATCTCCTGCTCCCAAAGCAGGCGCCTTAGCCGCTAGGCCACACCCCGGTTTTCTTATGTTTAATAATATTTAGCCCAGCAAAAAATTGCTACGGTTGCCCATATGCCGGGGGAGAGAATCGAACTCTCGACACCATGATTTTCAGTCATGTGCTCTACCACTGAGCTACCCCGGCGAAATGTGAATAGTATGTAAAAATGTACACAATAAAATATTGTAATTAGTGCTTAATGGTGGGCATGGGTGGACTCGAACCACCGACCTCAGCTTTATCAGAGCTGCGCTCTAACCACCTGAGCTACATGCCCGAAAATAATATTTAAGTCTATTTTTTAAATATTTACGTCCAAACCCAGTTTTGAGTGATTTTTCTCTTGCTATAGCATCTTGCATGGATAGACAACTTTCATAATAAATGAGTTTTAAAGGACGTCTGTTTTTGGTAGTACTGATTAATCCAACATGGTGTTCACTTATTCTTTGTTTTAAATCATTGGAGTAGCCGATATACAGTTTGCTATCTTTAAGACTCAAGAGTACGTAGGTATAAAACATATAGTGAGTTCTGAATTAATTAATCAGCTGCGCTCCCCGCCCGCATCGCTACGCGAGCGTAGCGAAGCGTTGCGGGCGGGTAACCACCTGAGCTACATGCCCGAAAATAATATTTAAGTCTATTTTTTAAATATT
>CAZVLW010000028.1:0-2949 GCA_964628705.1 uncultured Gammaproteobacteria bacterium | reverse complement strand
GCTACGCGAGCGTAGCGAAGCGTTGCGGGCGGGTAACCACCTGAGCTACATGCCCATTTATATTTTTAGGTAAGTAAAATAGTGAATATTGTTAATATATTTAAATATATAAAAAAAGCGTTATGTGAATAACACTGTAATTCTATAATTAAATTAATGGAAAGTCAACTATGGTGGGTGGATTATAAATTTATATATAAATATAAAATAAATTTTAAAATAAAGGTGATATTTTAACAAAATATGAAGAATTAATTTTTATTTCTTTATTTTAAATTTAATAAATTTTCTTTTGCCGACTTGGAGAATATCTCCATCAAGAAGTTTAACTGTATTTTGCCAGTTGGTAATTTTTTTAGATGCAAGCTTAACCCCACCTTGTTGGACTAATCTTTTAGCCTCTGATTTACTGGAAGTTAGTCCGCTTCCCACCATAAGGTCTATAATATTGTATTTTATATTTAAAATATTAAAAATTTTTATATTATTTGGTAAACCTTTTTGTCTAAAAATTTTATTAAATTCATTTTCTGCATGATCGGCTTGTTGTTTGTTATAATAAAAAGTAACCACTTCTTTAGCTAACTGGACTTTTAAGTCACGGGGGTTGGTTTGATTAGATTTTAGCTGTTTTTTAATATAATTTACCTGTGTTAATGAATATGGGGTGCATAATTCAAAGCCAAGTGGTATAATTTCATCATTCCAGCTCATAATTTTGCCAAATATTTCTTTAGGACTATCCTTTAAGATAATTGTATTTCCTTCGGTTTTACCCATTTTTTTACCACTTGGATCAGCTAAAAGTTTGGTGGTTAAGACAAATTTTTCTTGTTTTTTCATTTGTCGCATTAAATCTCTGCCAGCTAACATATTGAAGGTTTGATCATTGCCACCTATTTCACCATCTACATTTAGAACTACACTGTCATAGGCCTGCATTAAAGGGTACATAAATTCATGGAGTCTGACAGGGTTACCCTTTTTAATTCTCTTTTCAAAAAGATCCCTTTCCAGCATGCGTTGCACTGTAAAATAGGAGGCAACTTCTATAATATCTTCAAATTTTAATTTTGCCAGCCAATTGTAATTGTATTTAAACTGAACCGCATTGTCGCCTTTGAGCTCAAGTATTTTACTGATTTGTTGTTTGTATCCTTGAATATTCTTTTTAATTTCGTCACGGGAAAGCCTTTGGCGCGTATGGCTTTTATCGGGATCGCCGCACATAGCAGTAAAATCTCCAATTAGCAGGATAATACGGTGACCTAATTTTTGGAATTGGCGCAGTTTAAAAAGCGGTATAGCATGCCCGAGGTGTAGGTCTGAACCAGTTGGATCAATGCCCAAATAAAGAGTTAACTTTTCTCCTGATAATAATTTTTCTTTTAAAAATCTTTTATGGGGGTATATTTGTTCTACTCCTTTTTCCAAAATAGTTTGTATATTTTGGGTGTGAGCTTGATTATTTTTGACCATAGTTTTATTATAAGAGGTAAGTGAATATATTAGTATCTTATCTGATTGTGGCAAGAATTACAACCCCATCTGTGAATTATCCAATCTGTGTACCTGCCACCTGAGTAGTGGCGCAATGGTTTTATATATTTTTCCATATATTTATAGTTAATGCGTAAATGATAAATAGTTTTTTGTTTAGGAATTAATATTTATATATATTTTTATGCCCATCCCTTCATTAAATGTTAAATCACCCCAACATTGGCGTGGAGAAAAAAATTATATTTCTAAAAAAGATGTAAAGCGCCGTAAACAGAAAGCATGGGGTGGTTCAAATAAAAAAAGAAAAAATAACCAAGCTAATTCGAATTATAGTAGAAAGTCGAACTATTTTGGCAAGCGTTCAAGTAATAGTTTTAAGAAGTTGATCAAGCCGGTGATTAAGGTGGTTTCGGTGTTGTTAATTTTAATAGTCGCTTTAACGTTTGGTGTATTTTGGTATTATTCAGGACAAGTACCAAGCCGTGAAGAGTTTTTGGCTACTACCGAAGCATCTAGCACTAAAATATATGACAGGACGGGAGAAGTGATTTTGTATAATTTAACAGGTGATAAAAAACAAACTTGGATACCCTTGGACCAAATTCCAGAACATGTAAGATGGTCATTAATTGCTATTGAAGATGATCAATTTTATACTCATCGTGGTTTTGATTTTCCTGCTTTGGTTAAGGCTGGTTTACATGAGGTTTTTGGAATTGGCCCCAGAAGAGGTGGCTCTACTATCACTCAGCAATTAGTTAAAAATTCTCTTTTAACACCAGAGAGAACTTATAAACGTAAAATTAAGGAGTTAATCATTGCTTATCATCTTGAAAAGAAATTTAATAAGGATGAAATTTTAGAGTTGTATTTTAATGTAGTGCCGTATGGCTCCACAGCTTATGGTATTGAAGCTGCGGCTGAGACATATTTTGGTAAATCAACCCGTGATTTAAGTTTGGCTGAAGGAGCCCTTTTATCTGCCATGCTGAAGGCAACTACGTATTATTCACCTTACGGTTCGCATGTGGACGAGTTATTTGAAAGGCAACATTTTGTATTAAATAAAATGGCTGATTTAGGCTATATTAGCCAAGAGAGGGCAGATCAAGCTAAAAATAAAAATTTAGAGTTTAAAAGACTTGCTGGTAGTATTAAAGCTCCCCATTATGTGCTTTATGTTAGAGAATTATTAGCTGAAAAATATGGGGAAGAGATAGTAGAAAAAGGAGGACTTAAAGTTATTAGTAGTTTAGATTGGGAAAAACAGCAAGTAGCAGAGGAGGCAGTTAGCAAAGGAGTTGAGCGAAATGAGGAAAAATATGCAGCCCATAATGCGGCATTGGCTTCAATTAACGCCAAAACGGGTGAGGTTTTAGCTATGGTGGGTTCGCGTGATTATTTTAATGAAGAGTATGATGGAGCGGTTAATGTAACTATGCGACC
>CAZVLW010000027.1:0-11419 GCA_964628705.1 uncultured Gammaproteobacteria bacterium | reverse complement strand
TGCGGGCACGTGGGTCTCCGGTCGCGGGGGGATCTCACACGGAGGCACGGAGGCACGGGGCACGGAGGGTGTGCTGGGCCGTCGATGTGCGCTGCGGGCACGTGGGTCGTTGGTCGCGGGGGGGGGCTGATGCATGCATGAGAATGACATCGGTGATCTTGTCGTCGATTCCGCTATCAGACTCCATATGGATTTGGGTCCGGGATTATTGGAAAGTGTCTACGAAGCGATTCTGACCAAGATGCTTGAAGATCGTGGCCTTCATGTTCAACGGCAGGTGCGGATCGTAACACCTAAGAACAATCCTGCTAACGCAGAACTGTCCTCGTGCATAACACCCAAGAACAGTCCTGCTAACGCAGAACTGTCCTTGTGGGGAGGGATTAACACCTAAGAACAGTCCTGCTAACGCAGAGATGTCCTTGTGTAAACAGTCCTGCTAACGCAGATGTGAATTTATTTTTATTTTCACTTGACAAATTTAAAAATCTTGTTTTACGGGGGTTTTTGTGGTTTTATGCCAAGTTTTATTATCATAAATTATTAGTTCGTTATTTTTTTATTTTTCAATCCATTTATACACATTTTTATTGGCACAAAGAGATAAAATGTAGTATAATATATATAACACATTGGATAAATTCCTTCTATAAGGTAACAATCAAAATTTTTAAAAATGCAATTAGGGTTAAAACTTTAAGATTAAGTCAATTTTAGATGAATGATCAAAAAGGAATTCAAGATAAAGACAAATGGACCAAACTGATGTTTGTGGCTTTGGTCTTTTTTGGTGTGTCTACATTAATATTGGGAATTTTGCAGGTTGTTAGAAATATTAATATTTCACCCGCGGTCAGTTCTATTTCTGGCAGTCAAAGCCAAAATGCTGGGTTGAATGATTTTACAGGCAATCAAGAGTTAAATGACGCGCAGTTGAGAAATCAAGACACAGACGGTGATGGTTTGTCTGATTATGATGAGATGTATATTTATGGCACCTCAATGTATTTAGCTGACACTGATTCAGATGGCTATAATGACCGTCAAGAAATAGAAGATGGTTTTGACCCGAACTGCCCCAAAGGTATGGATTGTCGCGGTACGGGCAATACTCAAAGTTTTAATAGCTCTTCAGACAGCCAACAGCAGACAAGCGGAGGAGAGCTTGATTTTAACAGTCTGCCAACTGAAACTCAGCAGCAATTTGAAAATTTATCAGCCACTGAGTTGCGCCAGTTGCTTCTTTCTTCAGGTCGGGTAAGCCAAGAAGAGCTTGATAAAATTGATGATGAAACTTTAATGCAGGCTTTTGGTGAAGTTTTGAACCAGTAAGTAAAATACAAATAATTTGTAGATAAAAAACAATAAGCAAAAATTTTTAAAATAAATGTTTAGAAATTATAATAATAAAAGACACAGTAAAGCCAAGAGAGCGTTTTTGGTTGTTTTAATAGTGTTGGTAGTTTTGGGTAATGTGGCTGTGCCAAAACCGGCTAGGGCGCAATTAGATGCTTTGTCAGCAGCTATGCAGACAGTATTAAATGTTTTTAAGATTCCTTATGATATTTTACATTGGGTTTACGAAAAAGCAAATATTGCTTATGAAAAAGTCGGAAAGATGGGGTTTAGAGAAGCATTAAAAAATATAACTAATAATATAGCTACAGATATAGCAACTTATATAGTTACCGGCGATAAAGGTCAAGCACCGATGTATCAATCAAGTTTTGCTGATTATATAAAAAAAGAAGCCGATGGTTTTATGGGAGATGCTTTAAATAATAAATTAAAAGATAGATGGGGTGTTGATTTATGCGAGCCATTGGATCCATTGTTTAAAGTTAATTTAGAGATTGCCGCAAAAGAGCATTTTAGGAAGTCGGTGCCGCAGTGTAGTTTTAGTAAAATGATGAAAAATATTCGTGATGTCCGCAATTTAAAAGTAGTGGACTTGCCAGAATTTTCAGATATGTTTAACCCATCAAGTAATGATATAGGCGTTTTTTTAGAAGTTACGACGCAAGTTCAGGAACAGAGCAAAATAAAAGCTGATTTAGCAAAATTAGAGATAGAAGTTAACAAAGGATGGAAAGCTGTTAAAAGTAAAGTTAGTGGTGAAACTTTAACACCTCCAGATTTTATTAAAAAATTAAGCGTTGATTTGCCTCTTGATCTTTCGATGGGAGAGAAAACTGTTTTTACGGGAGAATTAGCTGCTGATTTTATAGGTCCTTTTACTAATACTTTAATTTCTAAGTTTGGTAAAAAAATTAAAGAAGGTTTATTTAAGAGCCAAGCTGGTGGTGGTATTGGCGGCACAGGAGGAACTTATAGCCCTGGACTTAGCGGAGCAAGCCCTGTGCAGGCGGCTAAAGAAAGATTTGCTGATTTGGGCGAGCCGAATTACAACTTCGGCGGGCCGTTTGATTTGATAAATAATCTAAGCTGTGAAAACACAGAGAGTATTTATGAATGCACTATTGACGGTCAGTTTAGAGCAGCTCTTTTAGAAGCGCCACATTTGACAGTTAGGCAGGCTTTGCAGCGCGGATTATTGCATGGTGATTGGTCAATTGGCTATCGGGCAGACAAGAGCGGTGCTACAGATACGGCTGATAAGGGCATCTATTCTTATCGTTCGTTGGTGATTTTGAGAAAATTTAGGATAATTCCGGTTGGTTGGGAGTTGGCAGCTGAGTATTATGGTAAATATGATAGAACGGGTCGGGCATTGACTTTGAATAGATTAATTGGTAAAGATGGCCGCGGTGGTGAGGTGCAAAATTCGGATTCGCCGTATTACAAGTTAATTGATCCTAATTGGGTACTTAAAGCCCCAGAGACACTTTGCGAAAAGCAAGGCGCGGGTGAGTTGTTAGCTAAACAAAATAACGGCGAGATAAGGATTCCCAAAGATTCAAATAATGACGGCAAGATAGATGATTTAGATGAAGAGACAGTACTGCCGATCAGGCTGCCATATTGTGCTGATGAACGGGCTTGCATTAAAGAAAATGAAAACGGCACCGGTTGTCTTTATTATGGGTATTGCACAGAAGAAAAGCCGATCTGGCGGATTGCCAGCAATAATGGCGAGTGCCCGGCAGCCTATAACAGCTGTCAGGCATACACCACCAGAGACGGTGCCCAGATTGGTTATCTTTCCAATACTTTATGGGGTCTTGATGTATGTGACGCGAGCAATGCTGGTTGCCGCCAATACTGTGAGGAGTGGAATAGCCAAGACAATAAGTGGGCGTGTACCAATGAAGGAGATGGGGATAGGATATTTTTGACTTCTTCAGTTAGCGGAGAGGAGTGCGAGCCAGACCAGTTGGGATGTAGTCAGTTTATTAGAATGAGTGCCAATGTTGCCACTCCAAGCAATTGGATACCAAATTCATCATTTGAGATGGCTTATCAACCGGATGATGCCATTAACCCTGCTTATCACCAAACTGATTTTACAATAGATAGAGGTTTGTCTGGCGGAGTTATTGTAGAAGATGCATATGATGGTAATTTGGCTTTTGAGGGTGATTTTAATAATTGGTGGATAGATATAGACCCTACTAATGGTGATAGTATATCTTTAGCCGGCAGAGTTTTTACTTTAACTGTATTTTATAAGGGCAGTAATGTTAATTTGAGTTTAAATGGTGAAAGCGAACAGTTTAATGGGCAAGACGGCCAATGGGATAGGGCATCCCTAACAGTGAGTGTTCCACTTGAAAGCACGGATGATGAAATTTTAGAGATAGGTGTAACGGGTGGAGGTATAATCGATGCTATTACTTTAGTAGAGGATGAAACGGCTAATTATTATCGTGAATATGGACAGAATAATATAAATCTTAAAAAAGCTCCTGAATATTTAGATTGCCAAGATTATACACGTATTATTGGAGGTGACGAATCCAGTTGCAGTGGGTTATGGAGAGATGATATTGAACAGTGTGTAGCCGGTGGCTCAGACGTGTGTCGTGATTTTGCTTTGTATTGTTCAGCTGAAGACGCAGATTGTATGATGTATGAACCGGCTTCATATCAGGGTCCAACTATTCCCGGCGTAGTAACCAGCGCTGATTACTGCCCGGTAGAATGTGTGGGTTATGATACTTATTTGGAAACTGAAAGTTTTTTGGATCGTAATAGCAGAGATGTAAATCTAATCCCTTCAACAGCTAAAAGTTGTCCGGCATCGCAAAATGGCTGTGAAGAATTTACCAATTTAAGTGAAGGTGCAGAAGGGGAAAGAAAAGAATATTTCTCAGAGATTCGCTCCTGTGTGTTGCCGACGAATGATAAGATAGCTACTTATTATAGTTGGATGTCGGGTGATGAAGAGGGAAACCAACTGAGGAGCTGGACTTTGCTTAGGACGGAAATGTCTAACAGCAATGCACCATGCACCAATTCAGTTACCGCTTCGGATGGAGATGTGAGCTGTACTGATAGCCAAGATGGAGCCCATATATGCAGTGTTGAAGCTACCAATCCTGAAGATAATCCAGTCTATAATCCGGATTGTGTGGAATTTATTTCCCAAGAAGACAATCAGTCATATTGGGTAAAGTATTCACGTATTATTTCTACCAATGAGGGATGTGTGCCAATGAGGCGGACTTTTGACCAAAGTATTTATTCTATTGATCCAGAGTTGAGCCAGAGTTGTAGCGCAGTTAATGCGGGTTGCCGCGAATATAAAGGCAGTCAAGCCAATAATGTAGAGATTGTGATGTTGGATGATTTTGAAGATGGGACAAGCCAGGGATGGACTGGCGGGACAAATAGCAATGAGTCATTGATAGCTAACGGGCACTCATTATTTGTGGGAGGGGCCAACACGGCAGCTGATGGGTGGACTAAAAAAGAAATAGGTGATTTATTTAATTTTGATAAATCGTACAAATTGAGCTTTTGGGCAAAAAGCAATGAAGCCAATTCACACTTGTTAGTGGCATGGTTGGAAGATGCTTCAGATTCTAATCATTTTGGATCAGTGGAGATAAATAGCGATTGGAATCATTATGAATTATATTTAAATGAAACAACTTTAGAGGGTATTAATGGGGGCGATGATCTATTTTTGAATTTTTATCAAGACTCAATGTCATACAATTTAGACAATATCCAACTCACTGAAACACAAGATCATTTATACCTTATCCGTGACAGTTGGAGCACGCCGGCGAGTTGTGATGATCCAACTGATGGCGAAATGTTGGGCTGTGAGGAATATCGCAGTAGTGGCCAGAGTCAGTATTTGCGTTCATTTAGCCGTTTGTGCCGTGATGAGGTAGTTGGCTGTGAAACCATGATTGATACTAAAAATTCAAGCGAGCCATACAGCCAAACCTTTGATGGCGGTAATACTGAGGCAATTGATGACGAAACTATAGCGCCGGATGAGTTGGTATTTATGGTTTATGATAAAAATAAAGAATGTCAAGATGTAGGCTGTAGGCGGTTGGGTTTGATTGAGCCAACCAGAGACAGCTCAATGGTTTTCAATGATAAATATATAGTAGTCAATCAAGATAGTTTTGGTGAATACAATAGCCCGCTTTGCCAAGTAGAAGAGCTGTGGTGCGATAAGTTTATGCCGCGTGAAGGTGGTGTGTCAAGTTATTTTAAAAATCCCAATGTAGAGACTTGCGAGTATAAACAAGTGAGAGGTAATTATGGCTGGTATCAGACGGGCAGTGAAGATGTTTGTTTGAGCTATGAAGAAACTGCTTATGAGGCACACTGTATTGGCGGGCGTAGTGTGATTAATAACCAGACAACGAGTGGAGGCCAGGATATAGGAGAAAATAATTTATGTAACACAGCTATTGAATGTTCTGATTATGCCAAGGCCAGCCAAGGCGGAGCATGCAGCAGTTGGGTTGGAGTATGCCCTGTTGAGTATGACAATTGCCGTGAATATCAAGATCCTTCAAACCCACAAGACTGTAATAAAGCATCAGTTTATGGTGAGGAATTTAACTCGCCTGATAACAATGGGCCTTATTGTGATTTTTATTACTATATGTCAGATAAGGTAGAAACTTGCCAGACAAGCGAATTAGGCGAAGGTTGTCGGGCGTTTAACGAGACTTCTGGACAGGCTGGGCCAAAGCAGTGGTTTAGTACACCGCGCTGTAGTGGTGACAGCACCATGGAATGTGAGATAGATGCGGATTGTGTTGATGAAGATGGCACCGATTGGGGTAGTTGCGAGTATACTTTTTATAGAAGAGGTTTTTTTGATGAGCCTATACCAGTTGATGATGAGCCTGTTTATGATGAACCGAGCCTTTTTTAATAATATTTTTTTATATTTATTTATATATGTTTAATAAAAACAGACAATTAAAAGACAAGCAAGCCAAGCAGAGTTTGGATGTTTCCAAGTCGTATTTTTGTCGTTTGAATAATAGAATAAAGTGGATGAAAGAAAAACATAAATTTAGTTATATCTTTTTACCATTATTATTAACAGTGGTTATTTTTGGATATTATTTAAATATAGACAAGCAGCCAGGGCAAAGTTCAGGAGTGGTTTTGGGTGAATATGAGGTAAGGGTGGCCGCTGATCCAACTGAAGTTACTTTATGTGCTAACAGCGAGGTGGTGGTAACTCCTTCATATGAATCAGTTGAGATTGGTTTATGTACCCAGCCGGATTCAATTTGTACAGTTTCTTTATTGGATTTAGCAACAGGCCAGCCAGCAGGGCAGCAAAGCGATAATTATTCTGTGGTTGAGCATAATTTTGTTTTTGATAATTTAATAAGCGGCCATCCCTATGAGTATGACATTGATTGCACTAAAGAGAATTTAACACCTTATGAAGAAACTGGTAATTTTACAACTTTGCAATATAGTGATTTGACAATTTCCAGCGTGGCAAAGCGTGATGCTGGTTTTAATGTAGTAGATATCAGCTGGTCCACCAGTGGCGGTGATAATCAGCAAGGGGGCTCTGACGGAAAGTCTGATAGTCGCGTTTATTATAGGGTTGCCGGTGGGAATGGGCAATGGAAAATTAAAAATGAATCGGTTATTAGTCACATAGTTAGTTTGGGCCAACTTAATTCAAATACTGAATATGAATATTATGTAAAATCAGTTATTGACGATAGAGGTGATTGTTCAGGTCCAGGACAGTCAACTAAAACATGTGCCACTTCCGGCTGGCAGAATTTTAAAACACAAGCTTCGTCTGGAGAGGCGCCTGATTCAAATATTATTTTAAAAGTTAACCGTGACAGGGTTTGCGACAGCTGGCTTTACTGTCAGGCAGCAGTGCAAATGGCTAATTATGAGAAAAGTCCTCCGCAAAAAGAAGACATTTGTTTTAGTGTTGGTCTTTGTGAGCAGGTGGATGAGGGTGGAAATTGCGTTAAAATAGTTGATTTAGCTACTACCGAGTTAGTTTATGAGAGTAGTAATGTAGATAAAATAAAAAATTTATCAGGTTTTTCTAAAGTTGGTTTTAATTGGGGAAAACGTTGTGTTAATAGCGGTTTGGTGTGCAAAAATAATTCAGATTGCGGTAGCGAAGGAGGTGATTTATGTAAATCAGCCCAAAGTGAAGGTTATTATCCTTACAGTGCAATGAAAGAGGTGGGTTTATCAGTCGGCATTGGCAATGCAAATTTTGAGGAGGGTTCAACCAGACCATGGAAGAGCCATGGGGGTGCTGAAATATATAATTTTTCAGAAAGCCATAGGATTAATAAGGCATTAAAGATTACGCCAAGCGGTACATACAGCGGTGCTGAGGCTAAGCTGGGAGTAACTATAGACACCAGCCAGCAACAGAATTATATCATAAGTTTTTGGGCTAAAACTGACAGCAGATCAAGCCAAAAGATAAAAGTTAACTTTGGTCCTTATTATGATCATACTTATTATGATTTTAAAGACGGCTCAGGAAATAATGAGTTGCTTTTGAGTGGTGATTGGCAGGAGTATATTGTTTCACTTAACCCCGGAGGAATTAGTCCAAAGCATGATGGCCGGCCATTAGTTTTAAATTTTGTTAAATCCTTTGGTAACAATGATGATTTCTACATTGATGAGATTAGAATGAAATCAGTTTTGGAGGTTGCCGGTGCTGGAAATCAGCAAAAATTTGTGGCACGTTCGTGCAGAATGTATCCGACAAATAATGCATCGGCATGTGATTATTATGATGAGCAGTCAAGTAGAGACTATTATGGCTGGAAGGGTTATTGCGTAGAGCCTGATCCGGCTTTTGGAGACCAGTACCCGGTATGTCTGCAGTGGTGGCCGGTAGATGTTATTAGCGGTGAGGCAAATATTTTCAGCAAAGATACGGTGGCTGGTTATGTGGGCAGAAAACCGCTTTATTATTGTTTGGAGTCTGAAGGCAATTATCCTTATGTTGACCATAAGGTGCATGGTTCTGAAAAGACTAAGAAGAGGGTTGAAACTAGATGGGATGATGCAGATGATGGTTGGTGGGGTTCAATTGATGTGAGTGAATATAATGTATATAGGGACGAGTTAATTAATGTAAAAATTAATGGAGTTGATTTTGATCATGACGGGGATAGTTGGGGAGATTGTAACGTTAAAGGTGCTTGCCTGACACCTTCAGAATCATATGAAGAGGGTGAAACTGGTACTTTGATTTTTAATATGAAAAATAAAGATTATTGGGACAGAGAATTTGTTGATAGCTGTGATAATCGCAGTGACCCAGAGAGCGATGGGAAAGCTAATAGCGTAAATAAATATGTAGCAGTTAGGTGCGGGCGTAGTGGCGATGATGATAAAAATAATGTTCTAAGTGCCAGATTGATTTTTAATAGCCAAACTGATTTATTAGAAGATATTGAGATAATTTACGAAGATGCGGGTACTAATGATGGCAATGCTCAGTTTAATTCGGTAACTATGACCTATAGAGGTGAAACATGCAACATAATAGCGATGACGATTGATCCCGAGGGCGAAAACAAAGCTTGGACCAAAAGAATAGCACAGGGCGGCTGGACAACTAGTAATGATTTAGATTATAAATATGAAACTGATTATATTCCTTATGGAGCAAGTGTGGTGCCAAATACTGGCAGGCAGGCTGATTATGATCCAACAAGCTGGGAAGATGCGTTGTATGTTGAGCCGCCTAATGATTCGGCTGGCATGCAAGCGCCTTATCAGATTAGAGCTGGTTCGCCCTATGCGGTTGCTGTTGCTCAAGCTTTTTGTGAGGGGGGGTTAAATCCTGGCGGGAATTGTAGCGTTGATTCAGATTGTGCAGGTGGTACAGTGACAGGTATTTGCGTAAGTTATGAAGTAGTTTATGAGAATAGTACCGTGACAAATTATGGTTGTAAATATGATAGAACTTGTAATACTGTAGGTAGCACAGGTTGTTATCAAGAGGCAGATTTTTGCGCGGTTTTTGAGGAAGGTGAAGTTAATGAAGGTAACAAATGCGTAGAGACATCGGTACCCGCTTGTAAAGATGATACCACAGTAGATGGAGATTGTTCATTTAGCGTTGCAAATGGAAAGTGCAAGGGGTCTGTTCTTGACACTCAGTGTATTGTTGGCAATGGGGATAAATTAGGCTCTAGCTGTAGAAATTCCTCTAATTGTGGATTTGGTAGCGAGGGTGATTCAGGGATGTGTATTGGCATTGATTTAACTAATGCTCAAAATGAGGTTATTACTGGAGGATGGCGAGCAGGCCAGGAAAGGCTATCAAAATTGTTTGCCAAATCTTACGGAGTCTGGAAGTGGCAGTGGGATAATAATCCCGAGGAGGGTGAGCAAAGGATGAAATATGTGGAAGTTAGCCAAAGTGGCGACCTTAGTGATTATGGCTGGGATATAACTAATAGTGGCAATGAACCAAAAGTGGACCATATTTTAGTCAATGACACCGATGAGTTTGATTTTGAAATAATTGGTTCTGGCACGGCAGTTTTGAAGTTTAGTTCTTGGGTTGATCC
Organism: uncultured Gammaproteobacteria bacterium; assembly: GCA_964628705.1. Classification (GTDB taxonomy): domain Bacteria; phylum Patescibacteriota; class Patescibacteriia; order UBA2196; family GWA2-42-15; genus CAZVLW01. Next base: position 1,442 of record CAZVLW010000027.1, on the reverse strand, counting down.
AAATCAGTTGCCATTAGTTAGCTACAGTGTTGATTGGGGTGACGGCACAAAGATAACTGAATCAGGTTTGCGTATTTATGGCCGCAGTATTAATACCCCGCATATTTTAGTCCATCATTATAAATATAATGATAGCTGTGGTAACTACTGTGAATTTAGCCCAACTGTTAGTTTGATTGACAATTGGGGCAAAGAAGGCGGTCGTAGTTTTAGTAAAAGTATAATTGTTTATCCACCAGATGATTCATTGATGGAACCAACATTAAGCGTTGAACCAACAAATACAACTTATAGGCATAATGTTAATAATCAATATTTACCTCATACTAAGGGTTTTGAAGTTACCAATAGTTCACCTTCTGGTAAAGATTTAATTTGGACGATTAGTGAGGCAACTGGAGTTATTTTTAGTCAAGACCCGCCAATTCATGAATTTAAAAGCCCCCATTATGTGGGCTATGAGGGTTCTTTGAGACCGGGCGAGAGCGAGACATTTTATTTAGAGTTGACAGGTATTGGCAATTTAAGTGATAATACTCCGGATGGACCACAAGAATACCAAGGAGAGATAATTATAACCAGCAATGATCCAAAAAAACCAACAGAGATAATCAGCGTAACTTTGGAATTTGAGTCGCCATAAGATATACTTTTGAGATAATTAAAAAATTATAAAATGAGAAAGAGGATTAGTGTAAATAAAATATTTTTAATAGGATTGATTGTTTTGTTTTTAGTTGCGTCATCTTTTTTATTTTTATTAGGGTCGGCTTACGGAGCAGATGAAGGAGGTCAGGAAAAATGTTCTGGTAATAAGATTAACCTACAAGTGCCACTGCCGGGCATTGGTAGCTGTGTGAGCGGTTTTCCAGCTTATATCATAGGGGTTTATGAGTTATTTATCACCGCAGTTGGTATATTGGCTGTGATTATGATAATGCTTGGCGGATTTCAGTGGCTGTTGGCAGGCGGCAATGCTCAAAAGATCGGCGGGGCCAAAACAACAATAATTTCAGCTATCTTAGGTTTGGTGTTAGCTTTGGGCAGTTATACTATTTTAAATCTTGCCAATCCGGCAATAAAGAGTTTAAAGCTTGATATCAAGAAAGTTAACTTAGAAGAGGGTGGAGATTCAGGAATTGGGTTGTGTAAAAACAAAGGGGAGGATAATTACCTTCTTAAGAATGGAGAACGAGTTAATAACCCCCCGGAGTGTGGTCAAAAATATACTTATCTGCAGTCGAAGGAAGATAAAAATGAAATATGCCTAGGGTTTATATTTAAGGGCAAGGATGAGATCTGTCAGTGGAATTATAATGAAACAACTGAAGTAAATTCTATTTTTATTATTGATAATAGGTCTAATGGCTTTGGGCATGCTACTTGGCAAGCAAGATGGGTGCATCCTGATAATCCAGATAGTTTTTTTCGTGATGGGGAAG
>CAZVLW010000026.1:0-11480 GCA_964628705.1 uncultured Gammaproteobacteria bacterium | reverse complement strand
AACCCATGGCTTCTAAAACTGGTAAACCAAAGCCTTCCCAGAGACTGGGGAATACTAGTGCCGTTGCACCTCGGATTACATCAGGGAGTTGATCATAAGGAATGTAATTGAGAAAACGAACGCGATTAGAAAGTTCTAATTCTTTTACTTGTTGTTGGAGTCGAGGTGTATAACGTTTATCACTAGGCCCTGCTAGCCACAATTCATAATTTGCATCAGAAAAAGTAGCAAATGCCTCAATTAATCTACTTACATTTTTATGAGGATCGTGTCGTCCTAGATAAAGAAAATAGTTTCCGACTTTTTGACGAGTACCAGGATAAAAATGCTGGTGATTATAAGCCAAAGGAATAGGGGTGATTTTACTGGCAGGAATACTCCAAAAATTAATGATATCTTCAGCTGTTGCTTGAGAATTACAAATAATATGTTCTGCTTGCTTAACAATTTGAGGAATATAGAAGTAAAAAAAAGGGCTAATTTTTTTAGGAAAACGAAAATGAATTAAATCATGAACTGTAATTACAGAACGACATTCATGACTAATTGGTGCTTCTGGTAGCGGAGAAAATATTAAATTAGCTTTTAATTCATGATAAATATTTGGCAGCTTAAATTGTGTCCAAGCTAAACGATTAAAATGACCTATAATACCTTTTTCAGGAGTATAATTGGAAGAAACACAATAACATTGAAAGGCATTATTTTCTTTAGGAGTTATTAAAATTGGTGATAGTGATTTTAAATATGGGAGTATATTAGAAGCATAAATATTAATCCCGGTGGGACGATTCATAAAAAAAGAAAAGTTTAATAAAATTTTACTATAATCCATTTTTTACTGTAAATCTCTTAGCATCATTTCAACTGTTTCTTGCCAGGAATTAATATGACTAGTATCAATCTTATCGCGATCATAATTAATTGCTTTTTTTAGAGTATTTACGATACTTTTTTTATCACCATAGTCATAATAAAAAATATGTGATTTTTTTATTTTCAAACAACTGGGAGCAACAATAGGAAGTTTGCAGTATGTGTATTGAATAACCTTTAAAGTATCACTTAAGGAATTTATATAAGGATGATAGCAACGAGTTTGTAGACCAATATCAGCATACTTTAAATAAGGAATAGTATCTTGGAAGGGCAGTTCTCCATAAAATATAACATTCTCTCTTTTTATTTTTGGTGAAAGGGGACCAATAATATGAAAATTCCAATCCTTAAAATTAGCACTAGCTATATCTAAAAAAGAATAGTCAAAAAAAGAATTCCCAACAAAAATAATATTAGGTTTCCTAAAACCAAGATAAGGGTTTTTACAGGAAGTTTCAAAGAGGGTTTTCGGAATTCCATGATAATGGAGTTTGATATTACTTTTTTCTTGAGAAAAAATACTAAAAATTTTGGGACTTGTTGTACTGACTAAATCAAACTGTGGAACTATCTCTTTTTCCGTTTCTAAAACTAAGGGATGATTGGATAAAAGTCGCAAGTCGTCAGAAACTCGATAAATAAATTTAGCTTTAGGATTGAGCTCCTTGAAACGTTTAAATAGTAAGAGTGCGGGAGTGCTTTCAAAAATAAAAAGATTTGCTTCTTGAGCAGCAAATTGAATTTTACCTAAAGATAAGTTGCTATAATTTTTCCATAAATTAGTACTCATGCGGTTTAAATACGTATAGCGGAGATTAGCAGGATGCCATAAAGTTAGCCAAATATAACTCCATAGAGAAGGGCGAATCTCAATGAATTTCCGTGCTTGCTTGAAAATTGGATACTCGAAACGATAATCTTGACGAATAAGAGAAAGTAAACTAATTGGTGCAGTCATAAAAATCACTTGCCACCCTAATTGCCAAAATGCTTCTGCTAGCCAATGAAACCCTGCTTTTCGTTTAGATTGAAAGTAATGTCCTGTTACTAAAATAACTTTCTTCATTCTAAATTTTTAAAGTAATCTTCTATTATTTCTCTAATCCTTTTGGCAGCTTGACCATTTCCAAAAGGATTAATTGTCGTTGCCATTTTAGTATATGCATCCTCATTTTGAAGTAAGTAACTGGTAGTTACTAAGATTTGATTAGGGTCAGTTCCTACTAATTTTGCTGTTCCAGCATTAATTGCTTCTAAGCGTTCAGTAGTTTCTCTCAATACTAAAACTGGTTTTCCTAAACTAGGAGCTTCTTCTTGTAATCCTCCTGAGTCTGTTAGTATTAGGAAAGAACGTTGCATCACTGCAACTAATTGTTGATAATCAAGGGGTTCAATCAAAAAAACTTGAGGATGATTGCCGAGAAATTTCTGTATCGGCTCTCTGACCCTTGGGTTAAGATGAACTGGAAGTACAACTACCACATCAGGAAATTGATCTAGAATTAACTTTAGACCTTGAGCAATATTTTCCAAGGGGCGACCCCAATTTTCCCGACGGTGAACAGTAACCAGCAGAACACGATGGTTCTCCCATTCTAAATTGGGTAGAGATTTTAGATCAGGCTCACGAGTGGCAATATCAAGTAAAGCATCAATGACAGTGTTTCCTGTTTGGTAAATTTTTCCCAACACCTGCGCCTTCCGTAAATTTTCTACGGCCAGAGGCGTTGGCGCAAAATGAAGTTGAGCCAGTTGAGAAATCAAGCGACGATTAACTTCTTCAGGATATGGACTATAAAAATTGTCTGTTCTTAGCCCTGCCTCAACATGACCAACGGGAATTTGCTGATAGAATGCTGCTAGAGCAGCAGCTAGGGCAGTAGTAGTGTCTCCTTGAATTAACGTTAAGTCCGGCTGAATTTGTTTGAAAATTGCTTCCAGTCCCTGTAAAGTATTACAAGTAATGTCAGTGAGCGTTTGTTTCTCTTGCATAATCCTTAAGTTATGGTCAGCCCAAAGATTAAATAGCTCCATCGCTTGCTCCACCATTTCCTTGTGTTGCCAAGTGAGAATGGTACATGTATCTAACCAAGGGGACTGAGCTAGACACTTGATTACAGGGGCTAATTTAATTACTTCAGGACGAGTGCCAATAACAATCGCAACAGTAAATTGAGTTTTTTTCACCATCTAATGCTGATTAGATAATTATCATATATGATGATAGCAGTCTCTAAAAATATTTTTGAAAATTATGCTATGCCTGCAATTTTTATTATAGGATAGCGATACAAACGTTTTTCTATAATTAAGCGATTTTGGTGATTTTGATCGGTATCATTTTTTAAATTAAAGGCTATAAAATTTGGGGAGTTTTCAATGGAAAAGGTATGCGTTGTTGGTTTAGGATATGTTGGTCTACCTACAGCAAGCTTATTAGCAAAAAAAGGATTCCAAGTTCATGGAGTTGATATTAATCCTGACATTGTTGGCAATCTTCAACAAGGTAAATTGCATATTTATGAACCAGACTTAGAAGAACTTGTTCAATCAACAATTGCTGAGAAAAAATTAACTGTAGATACAGTTCCTCAAGAAGCAGATATATTTATTTTAGCAGTTCCAACGCCTTTTTATGAAGAGAAACAGTATCAACCTAATCTCTCTTATGTGCAAGCGGCAACGGAAGCAATTGCTTCCTATATTAAAGCAGGTAATTTAGTGATTTTAGAATCAACTAGTCCTGCCCAAACCACAGAAAATATCGGAAAATGGTTACAAGAATTTCGACCGGATTTAAGAATTCCTGAAGATATTTCTATTGCCCATTGTCCTGAGCGTGTTTTACCCGGTAAAATCTTAGAAGAACTAGTAACTAATTCGCGAATTATTGGCGGACTAGATGCTCACTCAGCTGACCGAGCTGCAGATTTTTATCGTCAGTTTGTGACAGGAGAAATCTTTAAAACAACAGCCCGAACAGCAGAATTGACAAAGTTAGCAGAAAATGCATTTCGAGATGTTAATATTGCTTTTGCCAATGAAATGTCTGTGATTTGTGATCGTCTAAATGTTAATGTTTGGGAACTAATTGCCTTAGCCAATAATCATCCACGAGTTAACATTTTAAATCCAGGCCCTGGAGTCGGCGGACACTGCATTTCTGTTGATCCTTGGTTTATTGTTGCTTCAGCCCCAGAAGAAGCAAAATTGATTAAAGCAGCTAGAGAAGTTAACGATGCTAAACCTTACCATGTTGTTACAACTATTCAAGAAAAAGCGAGTCAGATTCAATCTCCAATTATTGCTTGTTTGGGATTAGCCTATAAAGCGGATACGGATGATTTAAGGCAAAGTCCAGCCATCAAAATTGTTCAGTTGCTGATAGAAAAAGAAATTGGTCAATGTTTAGTCGTAGAGCCTAACATTATCACTCTTCCTGAGTCTTTGCAAGAGTTAGAATTAGTGCAATTAGTGAATCTAGAAATAGCGATCGAAAAAGCAGATATTATTACTCTTTTAGTTGACCATCGTCAATTTAAAAATTTGCAGCAAATGATTTCTAGCCAGCAAATCTTGATTGATACCAAAGGTATGTTACAAAAAAACCTTTAACTTGATAATATTTAGCTAATTAATTTCTGGAAATCCAATGAATGATCGAGTATCTGAGGTTTATAAAGGACTACTTCATCGCCAACTAACTCAAGAGCATTTAAAGTTACGCATTGACTGGATGATCAGCCAAGTTAGGGGAGAGCGAGTTCTTGATGTTGGTTGTAGTGAGGGAATTACTTCTATTTTACTGGCTCAGGAAGGTTATAAAGTAATCGGTATCGATAGTGATGCTGAAGCAATTCGTTACGCTAAAAACGATTTAGATAAAGAACCAGAATCAGTCAAAAATCGAGCAACTTTTTTAGAGGGAAATCTCTTAGATCAGGCTTTTGAAGAAACAAGTTTTGATTCGATTATCATCGGCGAAGTAATCGAACATTTACCAAATCCTAAGCCTTTAATCGAGAGGTGCTATTTCTTACTTAAAAAAGAAGGAAAAATTATTATCACTACTCCTTTCGGAATTTTGCAGCATCCTGATCACTTTCATACTTATTATATTTCTAATTTTTTAGAGCTTGTTTCTCCTTATTTTCAAAAAAATATTTTGGAAGTTATCGGAAAAAGAATTTGCTATCAAGGGTTGAAAAAGAAGCAAGTTGATCAAGATAAGAAACTCGATTATCAGGAACTTTTAAGAATGCTTATAATCAGCGAAGAGGCATTTTTAGAAATCGAAAATGTGTATCTAGAGGAAATTGCAGAAAGAAAGGCGCGATCGCTCAACCAACAAGAATTACTGCAACAATATCGGACTCGACTGAAAGAAAAACAGGCTCAACTCAATAATTACCGAGAGATCATTAAATCTAAGCAAGAAAAGCTAGAAAATAAACAACAACTAATCAGTCAATACAAGCAGGAAATTAAAGAGTATAGTCAAACAATTAAAGTTTTAGAAAGTCAAATTAAAGAGCTTAAAAGTTAAATTCTTAATGATGATTATGTTTAGTATTTTTAAAAAGAAAATCAATCAACAACTCAATTCTGTCACTCGGTCTCGAAAAAAAATCAGTAATCAGATTAGAAGTTATACTAAAACTCAATTCTACAAAAAATTGAACTCTTCGGAAAAATTCAATTTTACTTGGTTGCGATTAATCATAATAGTTTATCCCGAAGGAATCTATCCTTTAGCTTATCATTTCTATAAAAATGGATTCTTATTGCGAGCTTATAAAGAATTAAAATTTTGCCCTAGCATGACTCCGAAAGTTTCTTTATTGCGGGAACGAATTGAAGAAATGCTTTACATATTAAGGAATAAACAGTTCCCTAATCTTGGAACTAAAAAAACTATATCAGTACAATTTAATCAGCGTATTTTATTTGCACTTCATAATTCTTTACCCCATGACGGAGCAGGATATGCCTTACGTTCTCATGCAATTCTAACCTTTCTTTCTCGCCAAAAAATAGAAGTTCTTGCAGCGACTCGTTTAGATTATCCTTGGGATTTAAATAAGCACGCTGCTCAACCTCGTTATTTAAAAAATCAGATTGACGGTATTTCTTATTTAAGGTTAACGGGAGAAAAAGTCACCTACGGTCGAGTTAAAGATTCCATTTATGTCGAACACTATGCAAATAAATTAGTTTCTTTAGCTCGTCATCATCAAGCATCAATCATTCATAGTGCTTCTAATTTTTTAAACGGTCTAGCAGCAATTCGGGCGGCTCGTGAACTCGGAATTTGGTCAGTTTATGAAGTGCGAGGATTATGGCATTTATCTCGTGCTTCTAAAGAGGCTAATTTTGATCAAACTGATTTATATCGGTATCAAGAAATTATGGAGCAGATTGCGGTAAGAGAGGCTGATGCTGTAATTGTTATTTCTGAAGCCTTACGAGATGAATTGAGGAGTTGGGGAATTGATAAAAATAAAATTTCTGTGATTCCCAATGCTGTAGATTTAAGCCGATTTTCAAGCCAAAAGCCAGATTTGGAGTTGAAACAAAGTTTAGGATTACAAGATTGTTTTGTTATTGGTTTTCTGGGTTCTCTCACTGCCTATGAAGGACTTGATTTACTAATCAAAGCAGTAAGTAATCTATTAGATCAAGGAAAACCGATCGGTTTAGTCATTGTTGGTGATGGTCAAATTAAAGAGCAATTAGAAGCAATGGCTAAAACCACATCTAAACCCGATCGAATTATTTTTACAGGGCGTGTTCCTTTTGAAGAAGTTAACAAGTATTACTCAATTTTTGATCTATGTCCTCTACCCAGAAAATCTTATGAAGTCTGTAAGCGAGTTCCCCCTTTAAAGATTTTAGAGATTTTAGCGATGGGTAAGCCTACTATTGTTTCAAATTTACCTCCCCTATTAGAAATCATAGAAGACCATAAGACTGGGCGAGTGTGTCAAGCTGATAGTATTGAGAATCTACAGGAAGTTATTTTAGAAATTTACAATTATCCAGAAATAACACAACGTTTGAGTCAAGCAGGACAGACTTGGGTAGAACAAAATCGTTCTTGGGAGATTATTTCTCAAGAAATATTAAAAGTTTATGAAAAACTCGGTGAATGAATCATTATTGAAGAGGAAATGTTCCTACTGCCACCTTTGCGACCTTATTTGCATTTCGCTCTCAACTTCAACCCGATTGGGATTACTCAGAAGTGAATACGTCTGGTCGTGGCGCTCGCTTTCGTTGGTATGATGAGCAAGGCAGAAATACGCTGATTCTAGAACGTCCTGCCAATGGAGAGATTACCCTGAACTGGACAACTTAAGATGATGCAACAATCTTCTCACCCTCAGCAGGTTTGTATGTTGGTTTGGAACGAATTTTTACATGATGCACGAGTAACAAAAGAAGCAGAAACCTTAATTAGTGCAGGCTACGCGGTTACTGTTTTAGCGCTTCATGTTCCTGAAAAGACTTTAGCGAAAGAAACTCATGTCAGTGGCTTTGAGATTATTCGGGTGTCTCGCCCCATTTTATTCTTTTTACGGGTAATCAAAGCACGTCTTTTTTCCGCAAATCAGAGTTCTTCTACAAAAACGACTCATGTTAACCCAGACTCATCAGCGAGGGATAGTTTTTACTCTACCCACATTCGACCCTTAATTGAACCGTTAATCCGCTTTTCTACCCATCTCCGCTTAATTGATACGGCGGTTTCTCTTAAAGCCGATATTTATCATGCTCATGATTTTAATGTCTTATTGACCACTTGGATAGTCGCCAAAATCCGAAAAACTTCTCTTGTTTATGATGCCCATGAAATTAGCAGCGATCGCGAAGGCTATCAAAACAGTCGTTGGCTGATTCATCACTTAGAAAAATGGTTAGTACATCAAGTAGATGTGATGCTAACGACTACCGAAGCGAGAGCTAATTTTTTTCAGGAAACATACAACATTCCAAAACCCCTTGTTTTACAAAATCGACCCCGATTCCAAATTATTGAGCCTAATCATAGCATTCGTGAATCATTAGGGCTAGAAAAACCCTTTCCAATTGTGCTTTACCAAGGAGGAATTCAGCCCGGTCGCGGGTTGCATAACTTAATTCAGGCTGCAACCCAAGTTGAAGAGGCTTACTTTGTTTTAATGGGATGGGGTCGTCAAGAAGCAGAAATTAGACATTTGATCGAGAAAAAACAGTTGCGCGATCGCGCTTTCATTCATCCAGCAGTTTCTCTTGATCAGTTATTAACCTACACAGCTTCTGCAGATATTGGCATTCAGGTTTTACGCAATACTTGCCTCAATCACTACACTACTGACTCCAACAAGCTATTTGAGTATCTTATGGCAGGTTTGCCTGTGGTTGCTAGTAATTTTCCAGAAATTAGAAAAATCGTACAACAGTATGATGTAGGATTTTGTGTTGATCCAGAAAATATTAATGAAATTGCGACTAAAATTAATGAATTAATCATCAAAAAAGATTTATATCACATGCTTAAAAATAATGCCCTTAAAGCTGCTAAATCTTTGAATTGGGAAGCGCAGGAAGAAGAATTCATCACAGCCTATTCCTATCTGGGTCATTTCTGATTTAGTCCCATTGCTTGAGTATATTCTTGAATAGCTTCATCAACATTGCCAGAGAACTTTATTTTACCTTTGTCTAACCAAATTCCCCGTTGGCACCATTGCTGTAAAAATCGGCTATCGTGAGAAACAACTAGAATTGTTACATTCATCTGCCAAAATTTTTCGATACGCTTCCGACACTTTTGCTTAAATTTGGCATCTCCCACAGAAAGAACTTCATCCAGTAACAAAATATCTGGGCGAACATCTGTTGCGATCGCGAACCCTAAACGGGCTTTCATTCCTGAAGAAAGGGCTTTAACTGGAACAAAAGCATATTCTTCTAATTCGGCAAATTCTAAAATAGATGAAATTCTTTTCAGCATTTCTTGGCGTGAAAAGCCTAACATCACACCATACAAAATAATATTATCTCTCACTGACATTCCAGCATCAAAGCCAGCACCCAGTTCAATTAAAGGTGCAATGTTACCTGCTACTTTTACCATTCCACTCGTTGGTGGTAAAATGCCGCAAATTACCTTTAAAAGAGTGGATTTACCAGAACCATTAGCCCCAATAACACCAATTCTTTCCCCTTTTTGAATAGCAATGTTTATGTTGTCTAAAACTAATTTTCGAGAAGGCTTCCGATATTTTTTTTCTAAGAAGGTTAAAATACTTTTTTTAAGATCATAGGAAAATTCTTCTTGTGTTCTTCTCCATAAGCAAACATCTTTTACAGTGATAATTGTCATTTTAAGGAAGTGTGCAGAATCAACTTTTTATTTTATCAGCCAAGGCTCTTGTAAGACTTTGTAAGACTAAGGTTGCGCTTTACGCCCATGTGTAAATAATTTTGCAGAAGTGCCTATAACAAATCTATAAATCGATTTCGTGATTGGTAAAAGAGGAACCATCCTAAGAAACAAACCGCTAAACTACTTAAAAGAGTACCCCAAATTAATTGCAAATCGGGAACATCACCTGATAGAGTAATTTGACGAAAACTTTCAATAATTTGTGCCAGTGGATTTAATAGTAAAAAAGAACGGACTTTTTCAGGAACAATTTCAGCAGGATAGAAAATAGGTGTAGCAATACGTAGGGCATAAATAGTAACTGAGTAAAAATGCGGTATATCCCGGAAAAACACAAATAATGAACTCAAAGCATAGCCCACTCCACTAGAAAATAACAGAAGAGCAATTAATGGAAGAATAAGCGTAATTGAGTTGACTAAATTACCCGATCTTAATAAGGCAATTAAAGCGAGAGGGGGCAAATTAGCTGCTAAAAATTGAAAGAGATTAGCCGCAATAACTGAAGAAGGGAAAATACTCAAAGGAAGTTTGATTTTATTAATTAATGATCCATTAGAAACAATACTAGTTAGTGCTTGGTTAGTTGAAGCTGCAAAGAAATGAAAAACAGAAAGTCCCGTAAAAACCGCTAAAATATAATTAAAAATTGAATTATCAAAATAGTCAGAAAAAGCACTTCCTAAAACAGTGGTATAAATAGCTGCCATGATTAAAGGGTTAAGAAGTGACCAATAAATTCCTAACCAAGAACCGCGATAGCGACCTTTTAAGTTTCGTTCAACAAGAACACGTAATAATTCCCAATATCGTTGAAGCTTTGACCATTTTTTGTAAGTTTTGTAAGTGAGTAGAGAATTATTCATATAATGATACCAAGGAATTACCAAGCTTAACTATTTTACCTTATCGGAAGTGAGTTATGGTGAATGATGATGAGTTTCATTGATACCGCTTAACGCACTTGGTTCATTTTTCACTTTCCAATTGTAATCATCAATTAAAATTTCATTAGTGAAAACTTTAATAAACCCTATAGCTCCTATAGCTGACCAAAGAGGTGAGAAAAAGACTTTTCCAACACTTACAGATTTTTGGGAAGATCGAACTCCTTATCCCTATCCACCAATGATTGGTTCCCTCGCTACAACATGACATCATTATAGAACTCTCCTAAGTATTGTTTGCTTATGTCAATAACAAGTAAACTACGTTAAAAAAGCATTACCTATAATCCCATGGATGACATTCGGATTCCAATTTTAGATTTAACCATACAATATCAACATATTCAAAATGAAATTCAGCAAGCAATTGATCGAGTGTTACACTCTGGTCGCTTTATTCTGGGAGAAGAAGTGGCTGATTTTGAGCAAGCCATTGCCACTTATCTTGGGGTGAAACACGCCATTGGGGTTAATTCCGGAACTGATGCTCTAATCATTAGTTTACGCAGTTTGGGCATTGGCCAAGGGGATGAAGTCATTACAACGCCGTTTAGCTTTTTTGCCACGGCAGAAGCGATTAGTCAAGTTGGCGCGACTCCAGTGTTTGTGGATGTGGAATTAGAAACCTTTAATCTTAATCCCCGTAAAATTGTTCAAAAAATTACCCCTAAAACCAAAGCGATCTTGCCCGTTCATCTATATGGCAATCCTGCAGCAATGGCACAAATTGCAGAGATTGCCGAAATCTATAACTTAAAAGTCATCGAAGATTGTGCGCAATCCTTTGGGGCGAAATATGAAGCGGATTGTGTGACATGTCAACAAGCATGTTCCGAAACGATGCAATTGGCTCAACAAGGGAAATTTACGGGAACGATTGGCGATATGGGAGCATTTTCCTTTTTTCCCACAAAGAATTTAGGGGCTTATGGTGATGGCGGGTTAATTGTCACGGATGATGACCATCTCGCTGAGTTAGCGACGATGTTACGCGTACATGGGGAACGGCAGAAATATCATAATGAAATGTTCGGTTATAATTCGCGACTCGATGCCCTACAAGCGGCTATTCTCAAAGTGAAGTTAAAGTATATTGACCAATGGAATGAACAACGACGACGAGTCGCGCAAGCTTATAATGAGCGGTTAAGTTCCTTGGAAAATCTGGTTACGCCAACCCTCAATAAAGGTCATGTTTTCCATCAATATACCGTCAGAGTTTT
>CAZVLW010000025.1:0-12239 GCA_964628705.1 uncultured Gammaproteobacteria bacterium | reverse complement strand
AATTAGTGTAAAATTATTTCCAATTAAGGGGTTATTTTAATATAACTTGTCATATTATTGAACAACTTATTGAACAACTTTAGTCTGCTTTTTTAAAGGTAAACATATAGTCAGTAATATGGCAATTAAAGCATACACCACACCCAATAACACATCAATTACATAATGTTCGCCAAAATAAACTACTGATAGCCAAACGCCGGGTGGTAAAACCAATATAAAATAAATATAGCGGTGTCTAAAATAGTAAATTAAAAATAATGCAATAAACAATGGCCAAGCTGAATGTAAGGAGGGCATAGCCGCAATAATATTGGGATCAATTAAGTTATAAAATAAGGTATAGGTGCGGATGCCCAACACTTCAGGTAAAATATGGACAACCCCCGGTAAATACCCCAGTTTAGAAGCCAGCCAGGGTGGCGCTGAAGGAAACAAAAGAAAAGTTATAAATCCCATAAGATTTAAAAGCATAAAACCAGCAACAAACTTGGCAAACAACGGCCTACTCTTTTGCCAAATATAAAAAGCTGCTAAAACAGGAAAATAAAAATGGCTACTATAAAAAATTAACATTAAATAATCAAACCAAGTAGCATAACCTTGATAAATAAACTCTTGCAATTTCAAGGTGGGTATAAAACCAAAAATAGCTGACTCTAAACCTATTAGTTCTTTAATGCGCACATTCACATAATTAAAATTATCAACAATGCCACGGAAAAAATCATAAATTAACCAAATAAGTAAAAAAGGTAGCCAATCTTTGATAAATAAATTTATTTTATTTTGAAGCCATAAAATAAAAAGTGGCGCAATAAAAATTAACTCTGAGGTTAATTTGCTTTTAAAGTAAAATAAACCAACCCCGACAAATAACAGAATTATTAAGGTTGTATTAAAAATAGGTTTTTTAAAAAACACCTTTAAAGAACTAAAATTATTAGAGCTTGGAGCGAATGACTTCATAAATTTTAACTCTATTGTTAACAAAGGTCTGCCTTAAATAGTCTTTATTCTCTGGGGTAAAGGAGCCAATACCTCTTTCGTTGTTAGAATAAAATATATAACCAATATTTTCTCTTTTTAAAAAATCTCTTTTTTTCTTGTCAAACTTATTAGTGGCAAAAAACCATACTGTTTGCACAAATTTAGATTGAAAATGAAGGGTTTCTACGCCGTGGCCCATATAAACACGCCTGCCTATCTTGCCTGGAATAAGATTACCATTATATTGATCTGATAGAATTATTTCATCAGACGTAGTATTTTCTTTAAGCCATTGATAAGCTGCCACCCTATCTTGAGAAAGATAGAGCTGCGGATAGCTTTCAGCAAAAACAGCTATTTCCCTGGTCCAGTTATAAAAATGGGAGGTAGTAAAAAAAAGTATAAATAAAATAATTAATAAATATTTATTATTAACTAAAAAATTAAACCGCTTTTTGTCTAATTTGTTTTTTAAATATTGGTATATATAATATAAAGCCAAAACGCTTAGCATTATCATAGGAATTTGCAAGCCCTGCATAATACGACGTTGAAACCTAAAAGGAGAAAAAAGCAATATAAGTTGAACTGCAAGCCAAATTACCATAAATAATTGTAAATTGCTTATCTTTTTTTTATAAACCAAATAACCAATAGCTATAATGGGTAATATTATTAAAAAACCATAACTTAAAAACGCAATCGGCCAAGACGGAGTTAAGCAGATATTTTGATAAGTTCTGATTTGAGTCACATAGTCATAATTACTAAGCAGCATCCAATATAAAATAGACGGAAAGGAAAGAAAACCAATAATAAAAAGATGTCTAATATGTCTTAAAAAATATTTCAATTTTTCTCTTTGCCTAAATATATATTTAAGTATAAAGACAATAAAATAAACACCTAAAACGCCGAATATAGTGGGTGTATGAAATGGATGAAACTGGATAAGAGCTAAACTTAATACGCCCGCAATGGTTGAATATTTATAAGAGTTATAAGTAATTGACAAATAGCCTAAAAATAAAATAGATGTCAATAATCCGGTAGCTGCAATTAAATGTGGAGATTGAAACATAGTAAGCAAATTGCTATTTTCCGGCGCCCATAAATCCAAAGGCCAATTATACCAACCCCTATATGATCCTTTGTCAATATTGGTGCCTGACACAAAGACGCCTAATCCAGAGGCAAAAAGCAAAAAAATAAAATTTATTTTGCGCCATAAAATATTTTTCCAAAAATAAGCAGCTAAAAAATAAAGCAAAATTACAAATGGCACAATAAATAAAACTCGCAAAAACTGAAAGGTTAAATTATTACTAAGCCCTGTAAGTAGTGAAAACAAACCAGCAAATGACCAAAAACTATTAAATATTATTCTGGCTTGCGGCTCAGAGGTGTATAAATCTTCAGAAATAAAATGGCCTTGTTTAACTTGCTCCATCCATGAAAAATAAACATGCATATCGCCCGGAGTAAGTGAATGCAAGCCCGTATAAATATGGTTTTGGGGTGTCATATACCAGCCATAAATATATGGCAAAGAAGTAATCAAAATAATAAAAATTATCATCCACCAAATAAGTTTCCATTCTTTTTTTGAGATTGTTTTTATAACTTTTCTAATCATAGTTTATCTTGAATATATAATGTTCCCCAAAATTACTCACGTAATTTATTGAATCTAATTTGTCAATTTCAGATAAAATAAAATCTTTTCGCGTGCCTGAATATAGATAATAAGTAAAATGTACCAAGAGATAATCAACTTGGTGTTGTTTTATAAGATGAATATCTCTTTGAGGTTTAAATCTTCTCAGTTGGGCGGTAAGATTCTCATATCCTGGTGGGAAGTATCCACTATATCCATTTACCAGTTTCTTGTAATGTAGCCTTGAAAAAAAAATATTACCTAAATCATAATTAACCATAACCTTGGCATCTACTCCAGCTGGAATCTCTAAAAATATATTATTGTCACTTTGCTGTGCCACCCATGCATAAAGCTGTTTTTGGTCTTGAGTTAAATTAATATTTATAAAACGTCCATTTATAACAAAAGACATTTCATATATAAAAATTGATAAAATTACTAAAATAATAAATAGCTTCTTATAATTGCTAAATCGCTTTAACAAAATAGGTAAACCATAACCAATTAAGACACATAAACTTAATAAAGCAAATATAGAATACCTACCCACAGCGCGAATGCCGTCAAAACCGGGTATAAAATGATAGAATAGTGCGTAGGGTCCTATTAAACCACCTGGATCATAAGAAGTCAGTTGAATATAATAACCAAAAGAAATCAATACAGAAACACTCGCCACTAATACATAAATAAAAATATTTTTTGAATTTGGGTTTTGGTGGGTTAAATACTTATATCTTCTAAAAAGGTATAGTAAAACAAAAAATAATGCTAAAATAACCAACCCCGGCCCAACTAATGTTTCCTGTTGTGTTGACTCGATAGCTAGTGGTCCATACATAAAGGGAAAAATAAAATAACTAAAAATATCAGGTGACAACCCTTCAATTAACCAAATGGGGCGCACCTGTTTAAACTCCTGCCTAATTTGAAAATAAGGAATAATTAGGGGGATGGCAAAAATTAACAAAGCTAAAAAGGCGGTTACTATTTTTTTTATATTATCTTTGTTAAATTTAAACTTTTTTAATGCCATAAAAACGGTTACATAAATCAAAATTATAATTGGTAAAAAAATAAAATAATGCATACTGTGCAGAAAGACCAGTACAATAAAAAATGTCAACAGTAAAGTGTTTTTCCAGCTTTGGAGGTTAAAAAACTTATGTAAATATAAAAAAACGAAAGGCAGCCACATACCATTAACATGCAAGTGAGCCATGCTATGAATTAATTTAAAGGGTGCTAAGCTGTAAAAAATGGCTGCTACAAGTGCCGCCCATTTATTGCGTGTTAAATACAGTACCAATAAATACATACCAATGGCTGAAATAATAAAAGACAAAAGCACAACTATATTATAAGCCAAAGTAATATTATTAAAGATAACCATTATGGGCCAGGCAAATATTGCGGTACCTAACATATGCTCACTGAAAGCTAAGGTATTTTTGTGTGGTGCAAAAATATTTGCATCAAAAAAACTAACAGATTCACTGGACAAAGCGTGCAAAGTCCAAGACCAATCCCATGAAATAAAATAAACATCCGTATAATTTGGCATAAGCTGATCAATGCGACTAATGGGGTAATCCAATAATACTGCCACCAAAACCAGTATCAAAATACTGAGCAATATAAGCTGTACAACTTTACTGTGTTGAATAAATTTTATAATTTTATGCATATTTATTTCTTTTTATATTCTTCATGGTATTCGTCATCTAAATTAATATTTAAAACATCATATTTTTCTCCCATAATATTTCTAGCTGCATAAAAACCTGTTAAGATGGAATGATCCATATTATTATAACGAAATATCCCATTACGACCAACGCTTTGAAAATTTTTAAATTGCTTTAAATAGTTAAAGATTATATCTAAATTTTCTTCATGCTTAAACGCATAAACAGGGTAAGTGTCTGGTATTCTTAAGACCTTACACTCTGCAATGTCTTGAGCATTAAGTAATTCTATTTTTTCCATATCCCGCTTTACCATATCAATGATATTCTCATCTGTATCTTGCCATAATTCATCTTCTTCCCAACAAGGATACTCTATACCTAAAATGCTTAGCTTCTTATTATCCACCATATGGGAGCTAAAATTTTTAAATTTAGTAATGCGTACCATGCGTACCTCTGGTTCATGCACGTAAATCCAATTATCTTTAAAAACATTCTCTTTAGTTACAGCAATAGCTACATAAACCATTGATCGAAACTTAAGATTATTGGCAGCCCTTACAACTTTTCCTGGAGCTTGGGGGTTAAAAAGTTGGATAAATTTATTAACAGGCATAGAGCTTATTAAATAATCCAAACTATGAACACTTGATTGCCCATTACTCACAATGGTAATATTTTGTATTTTTCCCCCTTCTCTACTAATAGCGCTTACTTCACAGTTCAAGTTAATTTGACCTTCTAAATTCTCTATTTTAGCTGCCATTTTTTGATACATTGAACCGGCCCCCAATTTAGGATAATAAAATTCTTTAATCCAGCTTTTAACCTTTTTTTTATTGTCAGGAAAAATTAAATTTTTAATTACTTTAACGAGTGAAATATCTTTTAAGCGCTGGGCTGCCCAACCGGCAGTAATTTGTTTGGTGGAAATACCCCAAAGTTTTTCCGTATATGATTTAAAAAAATGATGATAAAGACGTCGCCCAAAACGGTTAACCACCCAATCCTCAAATGAATTGTCCGGCTGTTTTTTAAATAACGATCTTAGCCGCACCTTGAGCATACTCAAACCTATTAAAAATCCCTCAAAAATGCCTAAATTTTTTAAAGCATCTTTTAATTCTACTGGGTATAAAAAAAATTTGCGTTTATAATACATTCTGGTTAATCTGGGGCTTTTTCTAAAATCTTTACCTATAAGTGAGCGCCACAATTTATTGACTTCATCTGATTTACTAAAAAATCTATGTGGCCCAATATCAAACATACCACCGTCAATTTTTTCACTGCGACTCATTCCACCAACCTTATCTAACTTATCAAAAATAACTACTTTATATCCGCTTCTGGCAAGCTCTAAGCCCGCAGCCAAACCTGCGGGTCCGGCTCCTATGATTATTATTTTATTATTTTTATACTTATCTAACATAAATTTTTATATTTTTAGTTTTTTTATATAATCTATACACATTTTTTAAATAATCCATAATCACAGCTAAAGTGTTAACTTTACTTTTTCTGCGATTATCCAATTTATCAGTCCAAATAACTGGTATTTCTTTGATATTAAAATTATGCTGGTGGGCTAAGATAAGCATTTCCGTATCAAAAAACCAAGTTTTGTTTTCAATTTCAGGTATAAGCTTTTCAACTATTTGTTGGTTAACTGCTTTAAAACCGCAAGCTGCGTCTTTGACCGGTAGTTTAAATAATAATTTTAACACACGGCGTAAACTTAGTGAAAAAAATTTTCTAAATAATGTTCGTTTGGCTCGTGATTTTTTTAAATAGCGAGAACCCACACACATATCATATCCATCATTTATGGTACGAACTAAATTAGACAAATCTTTTAAATCAGTTGACAGATCTGCGTCCATAAATATATATATCTGGCTGGGAAAATTTAGCCAAGCATCAATTACTCCAGCGCCTTTGCCTTTGCGGTGTGTTTTAAAATACTTTATTTGCCCATATTGGCTTGCCAGCTCTTGGGCGAGCTGTTTGGTTTTATCAGTTGAGCCATTATCTGAAATAATTATCTGCCAGCTTTGATTAAAATTAGCCAAACAATACTCATATACCTGCAAAGTATTTTTTTTAAGAATTAACTCTTCATTATAGACTGGTAAAACTATAGAAATCATATAACTGCGTTAGTTTAAATCAATTTTATAAATTTCGGCATATTCCCCTCTAAATACCAATTGACAATTTTTATCAGCTTTAAGATTTTTAATAAAATCCGTATTGCTATTATTTACAATTATATAACTGGCTCGGAAATTTGAATTGATTTTTTGACACACCCTGCTTTTAGTGCGTCCATTTGAAATATTATGCCATAACCAATATTTTTGCTCGCTAAATAAATAATTAAACGTGGGGTCAAGGCCGATAATATAATTATTAAAATGGTTATGGTAAAAAAGCAGCGGCCAATCAGACCAGCTGTCATGAAAGATTGTGCCGCCTTGGCTGTTATTCTTTAAATAACTTGAAGTCGCTTTATACTTATTAAAATAAAAATTGCCATCCAGTTTGTCTTTTATCCCAAAAATGCTTAAAGTTGTGGCCATGGGCAGATAAATGAGCAACAATATTACGATAATGACAGCTGCCTTTTTATATTTTTTATAAAAATTTATTAAGTTGCTTTTATCTTTGTGCCAATGCGCCGAATATTCATTTATTATAATTGCTGAAAATATTACGGATAAAGGTATGAAATACTCTAAATTACGAATAGATTTCAGGGTTAAATAAAAAAATACACATACTATTGATAATAAGAATAAATGCTGCTCGTTATATTTATTAAAATTATAAAAGAAAATGAACAAAGCGACAAATAAAACTAAAAATATATACACATTGTCAGCAATTAAATCAAATAAATGGTAACTCTGCCATTCTGTGCCAACTGAGATAATGTGCTTATAATTAAATAGAGCAATCTCAAAAATTTGCTGTTTATAAAAGTATAAATTTTGCGGAAAATATGGATTAAGTATCAGACCTGAAAGGGATCCCATAAAAACAATAAATAGGGTCTGAAAATTTGTTTTTGATTTGAGCTGCTGGGCCAAAGACCTTAAATAACTTGAATTTTTCCCTTTAATCAACTGACACCATCTATAAATCGCGCTGGTTAGATAATAAATAACAGCCATACCAACTAAAATTATCCAGCCTCCATAGAGCCATACATACAAAAATGAAATAATAAAAAGCGATGTTTTCTTAGCACGGCTTGATAAATGCAAAATCAAATATATAGCAATCAATAAAAAGATAAGAGAGAGTGAAGGTGCTTTAGCTAAATTGATTCTAAAGATAAAGAGTGGTGAAAAAAAGAGCAGTAAAGTATATAAAAATGAATATCTAATATGCAATTTATCTAAAATCAATTGAAATAACAAAATAAATAAAGCAGCAAACAAAACAGCACTTAATTTAATGACAATTAATGCATTAAAAAAACCAACGGCTGGCGCTAAAATTAAATGATACAGAAAATGATGGTCTGCATAATTTTGGCCTAAAGCGCTAAAGGGTAACCAACTAAAATCCTGAATTAATTTGCCTTGGCTTAAAAAGGAGCTTATTTTGGCATGATAAAAAGAATCAGGGTCAGCAAAGCTGGGTGTGGCATTTAAATAAAGGAAAAAACTAAAGACCAACAAAAACAAAAAAAGATAAAAAATAATTCTTTTATCTTTAAATAAATTATCCAGCTTAGTTAAAAGAGTGGGCATGCTCAACTAAATATTATTTTTTTAAGAGTAACCATCTTATATTTATTTAACTGTCTGCTAAACTCATCTATTTCTTTTTTGGTGCCTTGAACTACCAAGGTAATCAAGCCACTGCAATTTTTAAGGCATTGCCGCTCAATGGGTACGCCTAAACGAGCTATTACTAAATAACCGTACTGAGTAATTAATTTATTTACCCCTCCAATATTTTGGTGTCTGTTTTTTATTAAAATATTTAAACTGGCTAAATATATTTTTTGAGACATAATATTAAAAAATTAATAAAAAAATAAGCTAAATGTGATTTTATAACTATATTATATTTTTTAGATTATTAATTCCTTACCTAATTTGCCCTTTAAAATAATCCACCCACGGAATTTGGTTGGGATCAACTTGATTTAAAATAGCCAAATAAAAACTACTGTATGAGCTAAATGCCAAACTTTCTAAAATCTGCTCTTCGTGTGAAGGCGGTTGAAGCTCGTAGACTAAATAATCTATTTTCTGTTTTTCTAATATGTCGCGTGTAATTCTAATTCTTTTTTGGTTTTCCTCACGGTATAATTTAGATGTTAAAAATACAAAAAATAAATTCTTCTGGTTGCCTTTTGGGTGTTGTGTAGCTTCTAATAAATGGTGGTTCATTTCTGAGATCAAAAAATAGTTTGCAAAATTTTTAGCATTTTCATTGATTTGGTTAGCAAAAATGTGCGCATTAGCGCTTAAAAACTCGGCAGCCACAATAGTCGGTGTTTTGCCTACTAAATTTTCAGCAGCCTGCTTGGCAAAATTATCCTTGCTTGGGGTATTGATTGAAAAATTATTATCCACCTCTTGGCTAAAGATAACTAAATCCTTGATTTTTTGTCTGCTTATTTTGACCAAACTAAGTTTATTAAATAAAGCCAATAAAGCAAAGCTACTATAACCCAGCGCTATGCGCGACTGCCCACAAATATTGTATTTAGGACGGTAAACAAAACCATTAATTTTTTTATTATCAATTAGATTAGCCAGTTTGCCGCCGGTGGTAATAGCAAAAATTTTTGCTTTAATTTTTTCAGCTTGGGCTACTGAAGAAAGCACTTCTTCTGTATTGCCGGAATAACTGTGCGCGATAAAAAGTGTTTTATCGTCTAAATATGCCGGACTGTTATAGCTGTGCAAATTAATTATGGGCAGCTTCAATTTATCAAATAAATAGCTCTGCATAAGATGAGTGGGCAGGCCGGAGCCCCCCATACCATTGATGACAATTTTATTAAAGCCCTGATAGCTTTGGGGTAGTTTTGTATTTTCAAAATCAGCCCAAACTTGCTCAATTTGTTTTGCTATCAGCTCAATGGTATCCAGCATCTTGGCTGAATCATATTTAGCTATATTTTTTTTATTATCTAAAATTGGCATATTTTTATTATAGAGTTTATAGCAATTTTTGTCCATTTTCTATAACTATTATGGCCTTTTATATTTTACAAATACCTCATTTTAAGATATCTTTAAAGTGACTGACTGATATGCTATACTTAACTAAATATCAATGAAATTGACTAAATATCAATAAAATTATTATTTAATCATTATTAATTAACTTTATTTTTATGGAAAAAAATGGAAAACCTAACGTTTTTAAAGAAAGTGCTATACATTACAGCGATGTTGGCCCAGAAGACAGGGGTTTGACTCGCAAGGAAAAACTGCGCCATGAAATAGACAGAGCGCGAAAATTAGAAACAGAAATAAATAAAAATAAATTAAGCTTAGATAATCTCGATAAAAAAGATCAGCATTTATATGAACAGAAACAAAATTTTGACACGTTTAATAACGGTCCTTTGTTGGTCAATTTTTTTAGAGATAATATTAAAGAAGCTGGGAATATAGCTTTTAGCCTACAGCGGGAAAAGCAAAAAGAAAAAGCTAATCTACTTAAAATACATTATAGCAACAAGGTGGTTGCGGTTCGCTCTATGGTTGAAAATTTTGGTCCCTTTTTAGAATTTTACCACAGGCGCTTTGTGACTGAAGCCAAGGCGGGATTTAATAAACTTCAAGCCAACATGCATAAAATAAATGGCTTAAAAAGAAATATGGACATACTAAACCCCGCCGCCCAAGTGGCACATGAACAAATGATAGAGACAACTAAACAATCAAATAATATTGAAGAGATAACAAAACTAACCCAAGCACGGGATGCCCTTCAGTCTGATGCATTATATGATTTATTAGATAATCCTGAATTGTTAGCTCAGATAACAGAGGTTGCTGAAGAGTGGGGAGATAATGAAGGTACTGAGGATTTACAACTTTTTATAAATAATCTTAACGAATTAAAAAAGAACAATGAACTTCCAGTTCAATATTTACCTAAGGATGAATTACAGGATAAAATGAAAGAACTCCAAGAAGAAACCCAAAAATTATGGGAAGATGACAGTGTTCGCTATTTGGCATATAAGAGTTATATTAATGGTATGATTAAACAAGATGCCATCTTAAGAGAAACATCTTTAGAGGTGCCAAGCATTAGAAAAATTTTAAATCAAATACATTCTCAAGAATCAAGGCAAACTAAAACTTGTGTAAGTGGCGTCCTTATAGGGCCACCGGGGACTGGCAAAAGCTCTGTAGCTAGACATTATTTTAAAACTCACCCAAGGCACAAGGATAAAAAATCTCCAATAGCTTTTACAATGACTCCGGAGACAACTGAATATATGCTTTTTGGTGGTGAAAAAATAGATGTAAGAGATCAAACTGCCGTCGTTCAAATGCTGGAAAATTTTTTTTCAAAGATGGATAAGACCCAAAAAACCCAAGAAAAAGAAGATGTCTTACAAGAGGGTGAAGATTTAATTATGGCTATGCTGATGGATAACCCTCAGCTACAAGAAGAGGCCAACCTTGAACAATATATAATAAAATCTGATCAAAATATTTCTTCACAGACAAAAGAATTTATTAAACAAAGATGCCAATCGGCACTAACCCAATGGAAGGCAAAAGAAATGCACAAATTAATGTATGGCAATGACTGGAAAATGGGCATGATTTTAAAAGCAGTTGAAGAAGGAAGAGATTTGATTATTGATGAATATAATAATTTTGAAAACGCACCAGACGATCTACGTGATTTATTGGACACACCCTATGGGGGACAGTGGACACATGAAAAATCTGGCAAAACATTTACTGTAAAATCAAATATTATCTTAACTGCTAACGAGGGAAAGGGTAGTGAGCATTTTGACTATGGTGTTAATAAACTAACAGCTCCCTTAAAAGATAGGTTGCTGCCACCTATTTTAATGACGGGGGTACCCCCTAAAGAAGAATTAATGATTACCCAAGCTAAACTATCCGATAGTCAAGGTGAATTTTTAACCAAACAAGATGTAAATTATGAATTAAATGTAATTAACGCTGAGGACGATGTTAAATATTTAGTTAAAGTTAATGAAACCGATATGTTGGGGCACTTTATAACTAAAATTATTCCCGAATTGAGGCAATTAGCAAAAAAAGCAAAAACTAAAGATATACCTGCCATAACTCTGCGGGGTATTGATCGTTTTTGCCGTGAGCTTGTAGATCCAGATACAAGAGTTCGTAATAATATTGATATCCAACAAGCTTTTGTTAAATATATTCTCAAACCTTTTTGGGACAGCCCCGAAGCTTGGCGCGCTTTGGTACACTCTGATATTGTTACCAATTTATATGAAGATGGATTACTTCATAATAATACTGGCTTGGTGGCAGATATGGTTACTCAAGCTTATGCGGCACAAAACAATATAGATTTAGAACCAGGCACTGATGAAGATAAAAGGCAAAGAATGGTAGATGTTGAAAAATTAAAACAAACAGCTGATAACAATCTGATAAACCACCTAAAAGAGCTTAATGGGAATTGGAAAAACTATATTAAAAAAGACAAACGAGGCAACCCTTTTGTGGCTTTTATTAATGAAAATTTATCATATAAAAATAAATTTAACTTTGATACAGATGATGAGTTTATAACTACAAATTTTTGATTTAATAACTTATTGCCAAATCAATGAAAAATATAGAAGAATTAAAAAGAAAGGCTGAATATAAATATAGAAACCCGTTGACAGGTGTACC
>CAZVLW010000024.1:0-12510 GCA_964628705.1 uncultured Gammaproteobacteria bacterium | reverse complement strand
TATACTTTTATGCTTACCTAAGCAATGGTGAGTGTGTTTCGTAATTCAAGGTTTAAAAGATCCTGTTAGCTGGAGTAGTTATATTTCCCCATGGGTGGTGGATTTAATGATTTTACCGGTGAGTACGGCCATGATTATAAATGCTTTGTTTGATATTTTAGTGGGTTTACTGTTGTTGTTTGATATTTATTCTTGGTTGGCGGGTATTTTGGTTGCCGTTCACATATTTGTTGTTTTGTCAGTTTCAGGTATCAATTCTATTACTGTTAGAGATATTGCTATTTTGGCGGCTGGTATCGCTGTTTTTATAACTGATAATAGGTGGCAATTTAAAAAAAATAATAAAATTATCAAGTAATTTGTCGTTAATTTAATTTTATTGCGGCAAAAAAAGTTTTATATGAGCGAAACAAAGAAAAATTTTCTTTTTGGTTTAGTAAGCGGTATAGCCGTTGTGGCAGTCGTGGCTTTGATTGTTGTTTTGGCTGGTGGTAGTTCAATGAATTCCAATCAAGGCAATCAGCCAACTGGCAATAATGCTGTTGGTAATGATAATTGGCCCACTGCTGGCAATAACACGGGGTCCAACTCAGGCTCTGAAAAAGTTGATTTTGTGATAAGCGCAGATGACCATGTTAGAGGAGACGAGGATGCGCCGGTAACTATAGTTGAATTTTCTGATTTTCAGTGTCCATACTGCAGTGGATTTCATTCAACTATGAAGGATGTTATGGGCAATTATGAAGGCCAAGTTAAGTGGGTGTACAGGCATTTCCCACTTGACTCAATCCACTCTCAGGCCAGATCTGCGGCTGAAGCATCAGAATGTGCTGCTGAGCAAGGTAAGTTTTGGGAGTACGCCGATGCTTTGTTTGACAATCAAAGTCGTTTAGGAGATAGTTTGTTTAATGAGTTGGCGGCTGATTTGGGTTTGGACACCCAGCAATTTAGTGAGTGTTATAGTTCTGGTAAATATGCTGATAAGGTAGATCAAGATTATCGTGAAGGCAGGTCTAAAGGAGTTAGCGGCACTCCGGGTAACTTTATAAATGGTAAACCATATGCAGGAGCTTTGCCTTACGAGCAAGTAGAGGCAATTATCCAAAGTATGCTCTAATTTTATTAAACTGAGCTAAAAATTTATTATGTGGAGAAAAATCAAATTAGCTTTAGGCGGAACAGTTAGCGCAGTTACGGCTGGTTTAGGGTTAGTAGGCATATTCGCTTGGTGTTGCACTTTAACTGGCGCGGCTATATTGTCTGCCTTGGGGTTGGCTTCATTGTCCGGCTTTTTGGCATATAATAGCAAATGGCTTTTTGTTGCCTCGGCTGTTTTTTTGATATTAACTATAGTTTACTATATTCAATTTAAGAGAAGTAAGGTTTGTAAAACGGATATAAAATTGGCATCAGGGAGCAAATATAAGGGTCAAAATAGGAGTAAGGATAAAGATAAAAAGAGCCATTAAGATATTAAAAATAGCTGTTAAACAGCGGTTTTTTAATGGAGCGGGTAACGGGAATTGAACCCGTATCTTCAGCTTGGAAGGCTGACATAATAGCCATTATACGATACCCGCTTATAATAAACATGCTGGAGGGGAGACTTGAACTCCCACGCCCGAAGGCACATGCTCCTAAGGCATGCGTGTCTACCAATTCCACCACTCCAGCAAATATGGTTTAAATTAGTTTTTTTATAATTTCTTTTCCATACCCAGACTTAAAGTATTTCTCTCTTATTCTAGCCGCTTTTCTACTAGGATGTTTTTCAATGTAAATTAATTTAAAAGGAGCACGGGCTTTGATTATTTTTTTACTATCATTGTGTTGCTTTATTTTTTTTAGGCAATTATTACTTATACCAATATATATGTAATTTTTATTATATTTTTTATGGCATAGACATAATAATGCATATTTTTTTAATTTAAGTCCTGCGTGCCTGCCGGCAGGCAGGTCTACTAATTTCACCACTCCAGCAAGATAATAGATTTTAATGGATATGATGTATAGTAGCTTAAAAATTATTTTTTTTCAAGTTTTTTGGTATAATAAAATTGTATGTATAGATTGTTAAGTTTAGTATTATTATTGGCCGTTTTGGGGGGCGGTTTTTTATGTATTAATTTATCAAGAGCTCAAGAGTTGGTAAATATTAATACAGCTGGTATTGAGGAGTTGGATAGTTTGCCTGGTATTGGTCCAGCTAAGGCGCAAGCTATTATTGATTATCGCCAAGTAAATGGATTATTTCAGAGTAAAGAAGATGTTATGGAGGTAAGTGGTATTGGACCGGTTACTTACCAAGATATTCAGCATTTAATCACCTTGGGGGGTGTTCAAGATGATAGTCAGTTGGAAAAAATTGTAATTAATGAAATTTTACCAAATCCGGAGGGCTCTGATGAAACTGAGTGGGTTGAACTTAAAAATATAGATGAAATGGCAGTAAATTTAGATGGTTTTCAGATTCAAGATAATGCTAAAAGCTATACCTTGACAAGTGATGATTTGGGTGAGTTAAATTTATCTCCGGGAGAGTTTTTGGTTTTAGAAAAAGATATTACTAAAATCGCTTTAAATAATAGTGGGGGTGATAATTTGGTGTTAACCAACCCAGATGGCGCTGTGGTAGATAGTGTTAACTACAGTCAGACGGCCAAAGAGGGTTATAGTTTAGCGCGCGATGAAGCGGGTAGTTACAGGTGGAGTGATAGTCCAACCAAGGGTATTCAAAATGAGTTTAGCCAAGAAGATGGAACTCCAGGGGTCGGCAGTGGAAGCTCGCCAACAGAAGGTGAAGCAAACTATATTAAACGTGAGAAGATTATTCCGAGTAAACAAAGCCAGTCTGGTTATATGGGAGACATTTATTTTAATGAATTAATGCCCAATCCTTTTGGGGTGGATAGTGTGGCGGGTGAGTGGTTAGAGTTGTGCAACACTTCAACACGTAGGGTGGATTTGGGTGGTTGGAGGTTTGAAGATGGCCAAGAGGGTGTAGTAATCAGGGATTTTAAAATAGATCAAAAAAGTTGCAGTGTTTTTGAGCTAAAAAATAAAAGTATTATATTAAACAACTATAGCCATCAAGAGATTGGTTTGATTGATGGCAATGGATTTGAGGTGGACAGGGTAAGTTATAATAAAAGTAAACAGGAAGGATGGAGCTATAATCGGTGCCCAGATCACAATGATTGGATGTGGCTAGCTAGTAGCAGTCCGGCTATGTTAAATTATTGCCCACCGGTAAATGAAAAGCCACAAGCTTATTTTGAAATAGAACCAGAACCAAGTGTTGATGAATTTGTTTTATTAGATGCTGTTGAGAGTATGGATAGTGATGGAGAAATTGTGGAATATAGGTGGGGTTTTGGCCGACAAGTTTGGTCATTAGGTGAGGTTGATAAAAAATTTGTTTTTAATGAACCAGCTTTTGAAATTAAATTTTTAAAACCGGGTAAATACAGCCTTAGCCTTGAGGTGGTGGACAATTTAGGGGGCAGTGATGTAATGAAGCGAGAAGTGGAGGTTGTTTTTAATAGAGAAAATATAATTGATTACAGTGGCTTGAGAATCAATGAAATTTTACCAAATCCAGAAGGTCCTGACGCAGAAGAAGAGTGGATAGAGCTTTATAACAACAGCCAACAAGATTTAAACTTAGATGGTTTTGTATTAGATGATGGTGAGGGTGGGTCAGATCCTTTTACTTTTTTTGGCTATACCATTCAAGCCCAAGAACATTTAATTATTTTGAGGGTTGAATCAGGTTTAACTTTAAATAATACAGCTGATAGTGTGAGATTATTTGATCCTGAGGGTAAATTGGTAGATGAAGTGTCTTACAGCGGAGCTAACCAAGGATTTGCTTATGCACGGGTGGATGATAGCGAGTGGCAGTGGTTGCCATATATTAGTCCAGGAGAGGATAATGTGTATTATGATAATAGTAATATTCCTATAAAAAATGGGGAATATGTGACAGATGTGCCATTGCAAGATCTAATTTATGAGCCAACGGGTGTGTTAGTGAGGGTAACTGGTTTTGTAACTGCAGAGCCGGGCTTGTTAGGTAAAACAATTTTTTATCTTGGAGAAAGGGGAGCCGGAGTGCAGGTTTATTCATATAAAAAAGATTTTCCTTTATTGGCTTTGGGGGATAAAGTTGAAGTAAGGGGTGTGTTGAGTGATTATAACAGTGAGAAGAGAGTTAAAATTGCGGTGAGTGATGATATTCTTAAAATGGATGAGGTAAATAAAATTGAGCCAATAAGCTTACAATTGGAAGATATTGGGGAGATGCATGAAGGGGCTTTAATTAAGGTTAGTGGAGAGGTGACTGAAATTAGAGGGTCATCCCTTTGGGTGGATGATAGGACTGCAGAGCTTAAGGTTTATTTAAAGCAAAACAGTCAAATAAAGAGGGATTTATTTGAGGTTGGTAATAGGTATAGTATGATTGGTATTTTGTCACAATGGGCCGGAGAGTACCGCTTGTTGCCGCGCTATGTTGAAGATGTAAAATTATTAACTCAAGTAAAGGGTGATTCTGCTAAGTCTGATAATGTAGAGATAAATGGCACACAAAAATCGGTTCAGGACAATCAAGTATATAAATATTTATTAGCACTTGCAGTGTCTGTAATAATGATTTTAGTTTCTGTTATAGTTAGGATAAAAAGATAAAAATTTTTTTGGTTGATTTTGTTTTGGTATTTTTTGGTTTGTTGACTTATAGATTTTAACTTTATTTATATATGAGTAATAGGTTTGTAATTTTGAGTAAACTTGATTAGTTAAGTGGAATTTAGTATGATAAAATTAAGTTTATTTATTAATTTATTTATTTATGGCTAAGCATACAAAGAAATCCGAGGTGAGAGAGGATGAAATACACGATCGTTTTGTGATTATTGCGCCCGGGAGAGCAAAAAGACCTAAGGAAACCAAAGAAGAAAAGCAGATATCTAAAGAGGAATTAGAAAATGAAAAGAAAAATTGTGTTTTTTGTCCTGAGAATCAGCGTGAGGTGGAGGGCTTGTTTTATGCTGGCTCAAAAGATAATTGGCAGGTTAAGGTGATTAAAAATATTTATCCAGCTGTTAGCCCTGATAATGAAAAAGCCTATGGTTATCAAGAGGTGGTGATTGAAACCCCAGAACACCATAAAGAAACTGGCGATCTTCCTTTGGATCACTGGATTCAGATCATTGAAGCGTATATCAACCGCACTAATGAATTGTCTAAAGATAAAAAGATAAAATATATTTTAGTTTTTAAAAATAAAGGAGGTAAAGCTGGCGCTTCGCTTCGCCATGCCCATTCACAGATTTTTGCCGCTGGTTTTACTCCGCCCCATATTATTGATAAATTAACTCGGGCCCAGGAATATAGAATTAAAAATGGCAATTGTTATTACTGTGACTTGTGGGCTAAAGAGGAAAAAAGTAAGCGCTTTATTATGAGTGATGATTGGGCGGTGGCTTTTGCTCCTTATGCTTCACATTATCAATATGAAGCATGGATTATTCCCAGAAAGCATTTAGATAATATTACAGTTTTAGATAGAGAGGAAATTACTTCTATTGCTAAAATGATGAAGCATATCGTATCCAAATTGAATGATAGAAAAATTTCATATAATATGTACTTACACCAGTCAATTACTGATAAAGACGAACATTTCTATATTCGTATTTGTCCACGACGCTCTACTTGGGCAGGGGTTGAGATGGGATCACGGATAATTATTAATACAGTTTCACCTGAAGAGGCGGCAGCGTTTTATAGGGAGTAGTCTTTATGTTTATTGAAAAAATAGATAATTATAATCCAGATGAAGATATTATTTATAACGCCGTCCAGATATTAGAGCAGGGCGGTGTTTTGGTTATACCGACTGAAACAGCTTATGGCTTGGCGGCTGACGCGAACAATGAGCAAGCGGTGGAGAAAATTTATCAAATTAAAGGCAGGGATTTTAATAAGTTTTTGCCATTAATTGCCAATAATTTAGTTCAACTAAAAAGCTTTTTTAAAGTTAGCCCAGAAGAGGAAAAATTATTGGATAAATACCCGGGTCTTGCAGTGGTTTTAGAAATTAAAGATAAAAAATCTAATCAGCCTAGTATTTATAGATTGGCTCATCAGCAAACTTCTGCCATTAGAATTACACTGAATAAAGTATCTTCTTTATTAGCTGAAAGATTGGGGCGGCCAATTACAGCCACCAGTGCTAATAGATCAGGTGGTGGCAACTGTTATGCTGTAGGGGAGGTGTTAAAGCAAATTAATAAAGAAGAGGTGGATTTTATTTTAGATGCCGGGAAGTTAAAAAAAAGAAGACCTTCAACTATTGTTAAAATTGAAGGAGGCCGAGTTAGAGTTTTAAGGCAAGGTGAAGTAAAACTTCTTGATTTTTGATTTATTTATTTTAAATTGGTATAGTTAATAGTTTTATGGTTAGTTTTTAAAATTTATAATAACGTTTTAACTATATAACCTTATTGTTATTTGTTAAATCTAAAATAGGCCACATCACCATCTTGGATGATATAATTTTTACCTTCCACGCGCATTTTTCCCTGTTCTTTAGCTTTTACTTCTCCTCCCAAATCAATCAAATCTTGCCAATTGATAATTTCAGCGCGGATAAAGCCAATTTCAAAATCTGTATGAATTTTACCTGCAGCTTGAGGGGCCATAGTGCCTTTTTTAATAGTCCAAGCATGGGCTTCTTTGGGTCCAGCGGTAAAAAAAGTTATTAGGTTCAGTAGTTTATAGCTCTCTAAAATTAACTGGTTAAGCCCAGTTTTTTTAATGTTGAGTTGATTTAGATACTCTTTAGCTTCTAATGGACTTAAGTCAGCCAGGTCGGCTTCGAGTTTAGCGCAGATTTTAATATGTGGGCCGTTAAGTTCAAGTTGATTTGATAAATTATTCGTGTACCATGCTAAGTTGACTTCACTAATATTTTCAATATATAGCTCTGGTTTGAGTGAGAGCAAATTAAGTGATTTTATAAATTTAGTTTCGTTTTGGTTTAAGTTAGCTAAATCTGGTTTTTCATCTTGACTAATATCGCTTAAGATATTTTCAAGAATTATTTTTTGTTTAATCGACTCTTTGCTGTTGGCTTTAATTTTATTATCTAGTTTGTCAATAGTTTTTTCCAGA
Source organism: uncultured Gammaproteobacteria bacterium (assembly GCA_964628705.1). Taxonomy (GTDB): domain Bacteria; phylum Patescibacteriota; class Patescibacteriia; order UBA2196; family GWA2-42-15; genus CAZVLW01. The sequence goes on along the minus strand of CAZVLW010000024.1, from coordinate 5,328 downwards.
GTATTAATATCAGCCATGGATAACTCTGTTTCAATAGTTTTTAAGTCTTCGTCAGGATTGATTTTTCCCTTAATATGGGATATATCAGAATTTTTAAAATTGCGAATAACATGCGCAATGGCATCCACTTCGCGGATATGGGATAAAAATTTGTTACCCAAACCCTCGCCCTTGTGCGCATTTTTAACCAAGCCCGCAATATCTACGAATTCAATCATGGCAGGCACAACTTTTTGTGAATTGTAAAGCCTGGCTAATTTGTTTAGCCGTTCATCCGGCACTTCAACTATGCCGATATTTGGATCAATGGTGCAAAAGGGATAATTAGAAGCCTTGGCTTCATTTCTGGTAAGGGCTTTAAAAATTGTGCTTTTGCCTACATTTGGCAGGCCGACAATGCCAATTTTCATAGTTTAGGTGTTAAAAAAAATTATAATTTATGTTTTTTTTAAAAATATTTTTTGATTGTTGAGGTTAATTCTATCGTTAAAAATACATTTATTTGATTAAATCCAATTTAACATTTATAATGTCAAAAGACAAGTTTAAAAAAATTTATGAAATTAGTCATTGATACCAATGTGTTAATTGAAGCCTGGAAAGATGATTTTTCCTATCCGCGTAAAATTGTGGATGAGGTATTGGCCGGCAATTTAGAAGTGTATGTTGATGAATCTATTAGGCGTGAATATGAGTTGATTTTAAATAGATTAGTGAATGATGACAAGCACCGTAAATTGATAGAACATTTTATAGCAGCCGCTAATATTATTAGTCCTAATAGAAAAATAGATGTAGTTAAATTTGATAAAGAGGATAATAAATTTTATAATGTTGCTCTGGCATCGGGGGTTAGTTATATTGTTACCAAAGATGTTCATTTTTTTGAAACAGGTGAAATTCAGGGAGTAAGACCCATAAAACCTAAGGATTTTTGGTTGGAATACAGCAGACAAAATGATAAGAGTGGACAGCAAGAGTGGCAAAATTGGATGCGGGATATTACGGGAAATTGATGTGTGAGTTGTTTTTTTATAAGCCCTAGGGGGCTTTTTTTTATTGGTTTGATTTTGATTTTGCCAAAGTTTAACTACATTTTTTAGTAAACAGGCAACGGTGATGGGGCCCACACCGCCGGGTACTGGCGTAAACCAACTGGCTTTTTCCTTGGCAGCTTTTGGGCTTATATCACCCAAGGTTTTGTGTGTTTGTCTGGTAATGCCTACATCTATTAAAACAGCACCTTGTTTAATAAATTTTTGACCAATTAAATTTGCTTTACCTATAGCCACTATAACAATATTTGCTTGTTTAGTTTTGTGAGCCAACTTTTTTGTGTATTTATCATAGATATTTATCTGTTTTACCTTTTGTTTTAAATAGTAATAAGTGGGTAAGCCAACCACTCTACTTTTCCCCAGAATGGCAATTTTTTTATTTTTTATTTGGATTTGAGTGTGTTGGATAGCTTTAATTATAGCTTGGGTTGTGGCTGGTATAACCAAGGTTTTTTTATTTTCCTTAAGCTTTTCGAGATGCACTGGGTGGATACCATCCGCATCTTTTTGAGGTTTAATAGCAGATAAAATTTTATGAGTGTTGTGGCGTTTGGGCAGGGGTAGCTGAACCAAAATAGCTGAAATTTTTTTATCTTGATTGAGCTTGTGAATTAGGTTTATGATTTTTAATTGTGGAGTTTGGGAGGATAGTTCGTATTTTTTAAACTTGATGCCAATATCTTTAGCGGTTTTTTCTTTAATAGATACATATAGGTGTGAAGCTGAGTTTCTGCCAATTAAAATAACAGCTAAACATGGTTTGGTTTTGATATGCTTAGTCTCTTTCGTAATATCTTTTAGTATTTGGTTAGCTATTTTTTTACCTGGAATAATTTGCATATACTTATCTTAACGTTTTTGTGGCAATAAATCAATTGTGATATAATAAATTTAGTAACAAAAAAAGAGCTATAAAAATGGAGCCACAATAATAGATTTAAAGTTTTAAATTTGTGGTATCGGTAATATGTATTGTTGTGAATATTTATAGATGTTATTAAAATAATTTTTTTAAATTATGTTATCTATTTGGGTAATGATATTTATTATTTCTCTGGCTTTAATGATAAAATCAGCTGATTGGTTGTTGGAAAAATCTGAAAAAATTGGTTTAGCTATGGGCATTTCCCCATTTATTGTGGGGGTAACCATTGTGGCGGCCGGCACCTCTTTTCCAGAATTAATTTCAGGTTTGATGGCTGTTTGGGAGGGGGCAACTGAGATAGTGGTGGCCAATGCGGTTGGTTCTAATGTGGCAAATATCTTACTGGTCATAGGGGTTGCTGCTATAGTATCTCAAAAGATTGTGGTGAGTAAAAGTTTGATAGATTTAGATTTGCCACTTTTGGCAATAGCGACCGCGTTATTTTTAGGTATGGCTTGGGATGGGCAGATAGTATTTGTTGAGGCGATTTTATTGATGATTACTTATTTTATCTATATTGCCTATACTATGGTACACAAGGAGGCTGAAGATGCTGACATTGAACGCGCTGGAGATTTGCCAGATATTATTACTGAGGGTAGCACAAGTAAGGAAAAACGAGCTTATAAGAGAATAAAAAGGCCCAAAGTCAAGTCCATGGATTTGGTTTTGCTTGTGGCTGGGATGGTTGGTTTATTTTTTGGTTCCAAATATTTGATCCATTCAGTAATTAAGATGTCAGAAATATTAGCCATTACGCCGGGTTTGATAGCTATTACGGCTGTGGCGCTTGGTACATCTCTACCAGAGCTAATTGTTTCCTTTAAAGCCGCTAAACAAGGCAAGGCGGAAATTGCCGTAGGTAATATTTTTGGTTCAAATGTGTTTAACCTGTTATTAGTCGTGGGTGTGCCTGGTTTAATTACAACTTTAAGTATTGATGATCAAACACTGACTATTGGTTTACCGGTTTTAATTATCGCAACTTTAATTTTTACTATTTCAGGTATTTCGCGCAGAGTGCATGTGTGGGAGGGTTTGATGTATTTGATGGTATATGTGTTGTTTATTGGTAAGTTATTTAGTTTGTTTTAGTTTGATGCTATTAAGAATACAAATTTTGGTAGATATTTATAGATATTTAAAAAAACCGCTTGTGCGGTTTTTTAAGGTATGAGAATTGGAAATTGTTGGCAGAGTATTTTGGTTTGTTTTTTAAGCTTAGCCAATTCTTTTGGTTTATTTCTGTTTTGAATAGACAGATGTATAAGTTCGGCTATTTTTTTTATTTCTTTAGCTTTCATACCGCGCGTCGTAATGGCTGGCGTGCCCAGCCGTAAACCAGATGGTTTGTATGGCGGATTGGGGTCATTGGGAATAGTAGAGCGGTTAGTGGATATGCCAATTGATTCAAGTGTTTTTTCAGCTTGTTTACCATTGATGTTTTTATTAGTTAAGTCAATCATGATAAGGTGATTGTCAGTACCGCCTGAAATTATTTTAAAGTCATATTTTTTCAATGTTTGGCATAAAATTTGAGCATTTTTTATAACTTGCTTAGCATAAGTTTTAAATTTGGGCTTCAGCGCTTCGTTTAAAGCCACGGCTTTAGCGGCAGTTATATGGTCGTGCGGGCCGCCTTGCATACCAGGAAAAACAGCCCGGTCAATGTCTTGAGCCAGTTTTTGTTTGCACATAATAATAGCCCCACGAGGTCCGCGTAGAGTTTTGTGCGTAGTGGTGGAGGCTACATCCACTATGGGCACAGGGTTATTTAATAGCTCAGCAGCAATTAGTCCAGCGGTGTGAGCAATATCTGCAAATAAGAAAGCTTGGTATTTTTTAGCGATGGAGTTTAGTTTTTTCCAATTAATATCGTGCGAGTATGCTGAAAAGCCAGCCACGATCATTTTAGGTTTGTGTTTTTTAGCTAATTTTTCAATTTGTGTGTAGTTTAGGCGGTGCGTCTTGGGATTAAGTTCATATTGGATGAAATTATATAATATGCCTGAAAAATTAACTGCATGGCCGTGTGATAAGTGTCCGCCATGATCAAGTTTAAGTCCCAGAACTTTATCTCCGGGTTTAAGTAAGGCCATATAAACAGCGGCGTTGGCCGGAGAGCCAGAAAGTGGCTGCACGTTTACATGTTCTGCCTTAAAAAGTTTTTTAGCGCGCTCTATAGCGAGCGATTCAATATCGTCAATATTTTGATTGCCTCCGTAATACCTTTTGCCCGGATATCCTTCAGAATATTTATTAGTTAAAACAGTTGCCATAGCTTCAAGTACAGCCGGAGAGGTATAGTTTTCAGAGGCAATCAGCTCCAGCTCGTTTTGCTGGCGTTCGGTTTCAGCTTGAATAATATTCCAAATTTTAAGGTCAAGTTGTTTGAGGTGTTTATATTTCATAGGGATTTATAGCCATTAATAATGGGGGCTATATTTGGGGCACAATTATTCGGAAGATTGTCTATATCAAACCACTGCATATCTAAAATCCCTTTACCTTTAATTGGTTTGTCGTAAATTTCGGATAAATAGTGAACCAAAATTATCAATTCTGGTTTTTTATCGCCCGTTTCCGGGGTCTTTTGCCAAAGTTCAAGAGTTGGCAGTGATTTAATTATTTTAATATCTATGCCGATTTCTTCTTTAGCTTCACGTTTCGCGTTTTCTTGCAAGCCCCACCCCTTTAGAAGCTTGCCCCCACAAAATTTCCACTTGAGTTCATTTATGGGCTTATCACCATGTTTGACCAAAAGCGTTTTATTAACTCCGTCACGTTTTTGAATAATAACCGGTCCAGATGCAACCATAGTATTAAAAAGGCCAATTTTACTTTGTTTAATAGTGTTAATTGATTTTGGGTTATTTATTTTTTGCATATATATATTTTTATAATAATTTAATTTTAACAGGTGTAGTCAGATTTGACAAATTTTATTAGGTGTGATGTAGTGGGGTAATATCTTTGAAAATAAAAAGAGTTAAGATTAATTTAAAAAATAAATACAAGGGGAGGATAAAATGACTTTTTTCCGAGCTTTTAAAATCACCCGGCGCGCAGCCGTGCTAGTTGGCATTTTTAGCATGGTCTATTATGCCACAGTTTACTTCTTTAATGGGCCGCTGGGGGTAGTTGATGAAATATTCTACTCCTCACTAAGTTGGACAATTATTTTACCTTGGTCCAATTTATGGAATATCATCATCAACCCACTGGGTGTGATGATTTTCGGTGTGGCAATATATTATAGCCATGCTTTCATGTTTTTTTTTAAAAGTAAATATAAGATTAAGGATGAAGCTTTTTATGTCACACTGGCTGCCGGACTGGTCGCCG
>CAZVLW010000023.1:0-12551 GCA_964628705.1 uncultured Gammaproteobacteria bacterium | reverse complement strand
TGGTTTTGTATTACTGGCTGTTTTTTTGCTCCACGGGTATTTCGTAATTGAAGGTGTTATATGGCCAATATCAATCAAGATCCAGACCCTTCGGGAAGTTATGATTATACGTATAATGCGGTTGACTCCGATAGTGACGGCTATAATGAAAGCTACACATTAGACTTTGGACTGGAAAAGGCGACGGCTGACCTTGAGTGCAGCACTTATCAAGACGATTGCTGTCAAGCCGCACCTTCAGGTATTACTTGTAGTTAAATATATATCATACATATAATTATTTTTATTTAAATGTTCAATAAAAATATTAAATTTTTAGCTAAAACAACCTTGTTTATTACAGGGTTGTTTTGTGTTATAATAGTTATAGTCAATAGAGTGCTATTATTTGGCATAGCTAAGTTATATTCTTAGCCAAGACACACACATATACTATAAATTACATAATTAAATAATTTTATAGCTAATCAGTCAATACAAATTTAATTTATGAATTTGCTTTATTTACTTGTCATTTGTATAGGTTTAATTGTTGGTAGTTTTATCAATTCTTTAGTATATCGCCTACACGCTAAAAAGTCACTTTTTATCAAGCGCTCTTTTTGCCCTAAATGTAAAAAGAGTATTAAATGGTATGACAATATCCCGTTGGTGAGTTTCATTTTACTCAAAGGCAAATGCCGTTTTTGCAAGAGTCACATATCATTGCAGTACCCTTTAGTTGAGTTGAGCACAGCCGTCTTATTTTTATTGGTATTTATTTATCAATTGGCTATAGTTGATTTTAATATCCCAGCTTTAGGCACCTTGGATTTGTTATTTATTTTTCGCAACTGGATTTTTACAGCTATTTTAATGGTGATTTTTATCTATGATTATAAACATTATATGATTTTAGATAAAGTTTCCCTGCCAGCCATAGCCGTAGTCTTCATTTTCAATTTATTTATTATATTTTATCAACAAAGTTTTAATTTTAATTTATCAGATATTTGGGGTCCTGTGTCAAAATTGTTATTAGCAGCGTTGTTGGCAGGAGGATTTTTCTTTTTGCAATTTATTATTTCGCGTGGCAGATGGATTGGAGGAGGGGATATTCGTTTGGGTATTTTAATGGGCTTGATGCTTGGTTGGCCAAATGTGGTAGTCGCTTTAGTTTTCGGCTATATTATAGGATCTTTAATAGGACTAAGTCTGATTGCTTTAAAAAAAAAATCTATGCAATCGCAGTTGCCATTGGGGACCTTTATGGCCGTGACAACCTTTATAGCGCTCTTGTGGGGTAGTCAAATTGTGGCATGGTATTTATATTAATATCAACAAGAAATTAGAAATTAATGAATCAAGGTAGTAAAAAAAATTTAAAATTTATATTCCACTTTAGCCAAGGGTTACAAAGATCCAATATTTAGTTTATTATTTCTTATTTCTCTCATTTTATTTAAAAAAATGATTATGTTTCCATTTAATTTAATTCGTCCAAAAAATATGCCAGCCAATCAACACGGCTTTTCAGTTATTGAGTTGATTGTGTCTGCTTCTATTATTGCTTTTATTTCAGCCTTAGTGGTGGTTAATTTTAGAGGCACCAACCAGAAACAAGCCATGGCCAATGAAGCTGACAGACTTTCCAGTATTATTCGCCAAGCGCATATTGATACTTTAATAGGAAATACTATTAATGGCACTCGCCCTCCCGGAGGGTATGGAATTCACCTTCAAGAATGTCAGCCAGAAAACTGTAGTTATATTTTTTATGCCAATGATACCAATGAATATTATTATAACAGTGATTTTATAGTAGAAGAGTATACTTTGATTGATGATAATGTGTATGTGGATGATGTTGAATATAGCCAAGCAGTGGATTTTGTATTTGTGCCTCCCAAAGGTGATATATATTTTTATGACAATTCACAAAATGCAATTTCCAGTGAAACAGTCACTATTACGCTAAAGTATGCTAATACTGACTATACCCATACCATCCGATTGAATAGACTTTCAGGACAAATAGAAGTTGAACAACTATAACTATGTATAAAAAGATTTTTAGAATTTCACAAAAAGGACTCACTCTAATGGAGACCACCATTGCTTTAGGAATTTTGATGATTGGAGTCTTAGCCACTATCACTTTAATGTTGTATGCTTTTGATTATGTTAGACAATCGGAGCATGAAATTGTGGTGGTTAATTTAGCCAGAGAAGGGGTGGAGTTGGTACGTTCTGGACGCTATGATCAAAGCTGCGAAGGCGGTAATAGTCCTGGTGCCGATTGTTTAATAGATGCAGATTGCGGCGGTGGGGGTATTTGTGAATCTAATTTTTTTAATTCAATCTATGATTTTAATGATAAAAGTTTTATTATAGAGTCAGACCAAAACGATTTTGATCATGCTTTTATTAATAATAATCAGGTGACCAATGGAGATATCCAAAGCTGTAGTGAATGTCAGCTGTATTTGACTCCTAATGGACGTTACACTCACACCCCAACTGGAAACCAGTCAACTATATATAAAAGACGTATAAAAATTTTAGCCAGCAGCCATTCAGATGAAAAAATAATTCTCTCAGAAGTTTTTTGGCAAGAAAAAGGCAGAACACATAATTATATCTTAGAGAGCGTTATCACTAATTGGCAGTAATATATAGTATCAAGTATACGGTATTTAGTAATATTGAGAGTATAAATATTAAACATTAAGGTGTAAAATTTTTTCCCCTTTTTATGGATCTAAATAGAGGCAACAACCAAGGTTTTACATTACTTGAGATGACTATTGCTCTTGGCATATTTGTGATTTTATTTACCTTAACATTGGGCATTTATTCAGCATCCATAAAGGCTAAAGAGCGCACAGTTCAAACTTCTAAATTGCAAAAAGAGGCAGAATTAATTATGGAAACTTTAGCTAAAAAAATTAGAAGTTCAAGATTAAATTATGATTACTATCAACCAGGCGGAGTGCAAACACCCGAAGATCAGTTGGCATTATTTGACCAATTTAACAACGAAGTAGTTTTTCGCCACAATATTGCCAATGATAGCTTGGAAGTATGTGTTTTAAATTGTGCCACGGGGGGTAGCTTTAACGCCATACCCTCCAGCGAGGTTAAAATAGATGAATTAAATTTTTTTATTGTACCCACCACAGATCCTTTTAATCTTAATCAGCCCCCCAGTCAATATCCTAAAATTACCGTTATTATACATCTTTCTCATACCGCTTCAGGAAACACTCAAAGTCTGAAACTTCAACAAACAATCCCTCAGAGATTGTCAGGATGGTAAAAACAGAAACCAGAAACAAGAAATTAGAAATTAGGATTTTAGAGAAATACATTTTCTATTTATAAATTATTTAAAAATACAACCATTAAACTATTATTTTTATTTACTATGTACGCATCAAATACACAAAAAAATAATATTTATTCAGCCAAGAACCAAAAGGGCATTGCCCTTATTTTGTCAATTTTGGTTTTATCAAATTTATTAATGATTACTCTAATTGTTACCGATATCGTTGTGCGCATTGGTAGAAGCGGACATCAAATCACTCAGTCAGAGTCGGCTTATTATGCGGCTGAATCGGCTACTGAAAAAGCTATTTATGAAATTGAGAAAAATCAAGATGCTAGCTCTTTGGGGATTGAGTCAAATCCCGTAAGCGAAACTATGCCCAACAATTCAGATGTAACTTGGCAGCGCTATATCCAACCTATCAACTCAACCCCAGTAACTTGTGTTAACAATGAGCAAAAAATCAGTTATCATGAAGTAAGCAGTTTAAATCAATTATTGTCCGAGGTAGGATCTCAAATAATTGCCGGTACAATTAGTTGTATTTATGTCGAAGATTTCGCAACCAACCCAATAACAAAGTCAAATGATTTAGTGGTTTTATTACAGCCTGAGAGGTCTTTTGAGCTGGCTTTTGATGTAGTAGCTCCGGTAGGTATTGATTTTTATCCAAATAAAATAAGAGTAAATAATTGGAATGAACTACCACCCCCCTATGGTGGAGGATCTAATAATCCAGAAGGAAGTATTATTGTTTTATCCCCCGATGGTCAGGTATCATATGATACCGCTTCTGACAATCCCCCTATTAATATACCTTCAATGGGTAATTTTACAAACCCACCTGACCACTATTTGCGTATTTTAAACACCCATAGTGAATATGTAACCTATCATTTAGAACCCGTGAGTGCTGGAGAAAATATACCCATAGCCATTCAAATAAATAGCCAAGGTTTTTATAAAAATAGTCAAGAGAGGATTATCCAAGCTCAACGAAGAAATTGGAGCATTTATTGATTTGAGTTGATATAATTTATATAACTTAAAACAGCCATCAAAATGGCTGTTAATTTTATCAACAATCAATAATTAAATACTTTACAAGCGGTTATGTTTTTCAATCTTATCAGCATAAAATTCTTTCTTGTTTTTTATATTTTTAAAAGATATTACAGTAATTGTATCATCAGTATGTAAATTATTTTTATTTATTTCTGTCCTTTGAAAATAATTTGTATCTAATACCCCACCTTTTTTATAGCCCTCAATTCTTTGCGGAATAGTAAAGCCATAATATTTTGTATTTTCATTCAGTAAAACAATTAATTGGGTATCCTCCTTCAGATAATTACCCTTTTTTGAAGCCATTAATGTTATTCTATCATTTTGAATATCCTTCACTATCCCTTGATAGGCAAAAATTTCACTGGGTAAGCCATCACCCGCCTGAGTATGTTGGGTATTTAACTCGGCTTTATTCCTATGAGTTAAATCTTCTTTAGTGAGGAGATAATAAACAGCCAGCGTTGCTATAACAACAATTAATAACATTATACCCCATAAGAGCACCCCCCTTACCTTAAGCGATTTTTTTTTATGTTTTGGACTATTCATCTCATTTTTTTGTTTCATATAAATACAAATAAGCTTAGTTGATAACTTAATTTAAGTATACCATATTAATATAGTAACATAAATTAATTGGTATTTAGCTGGCCTTGGGGCAGGAGTCAAGAAGTATTAATATTTTAGTTAAAATTTATAAATATTTTTATGGCTGATTTTAGCATTTTTTTAGTTTTTATATTCCTCTAAATAGAGTATATACATATTTATTTTTTGTCCAAAATATTAATATTGTGCTATTATAAAACTACTTCTTTGTGGTATTTGCTAAGTTAATTTTTAATAATGTGAGGTGCGAAATTATAAACGCAGTTGACAAGTTATTGAAAACATGCGATTATTAACTGAAAACTTAGTTTTTTTAAAATCAAAAACAGGAGGAAAAAATGAAGAAAATATTTTTTTGTTTATTAGTTGCAGTTGTACCGACAATGGCAACGGCAGCTAATATTGAAAAATTTATTGCCCGTTGGTTGGAAGACGGGCAATCTTTTGAGGTTATTGCAGTCTGCAATATACCTTCTGACGACCAAGGGGATTTTATATTCACTTGGTCTGCCAATGGCAAACCACTACAAGCTGTTTGCCATTATGGCGGACAAGTGAGTTTGCCCGACGGGGAATTGATCCCCGGTAGAGACAAATGGGTCTACCGCCAGACCCATAATAATCCCCTGGGTTTTAGGGCACTAGAAATGAGCGCTCTACTTTGGGACGGCGCTCAATATTCTGAAAATAGTTTTTTCCTTGCACCTCCTATGGAGGAAAGGGAAAAAATTATTCAAAACCACCCCAATCCCTTCAACCCTTCCACCACCATTCGCTATTCCCTGCCTCGGCCAAGCAAGGTTAAGCTGGAGATATTCAACATCTCCGGCCAGCGAGTAGCAGAGCTGGTGGATGCTCACCAACCCCGTGGTGAGCACAAGGTGAAGTTTAGTGCCGCACATCTGCCCAGCGGCACATATTTTTGCCGTATCCAGGCGGGGGACTGGATACAAACAAAAAAAATACTCCACCTTAAGTAGGTGGAGTCAAAAAAATTAACCCGTTATTTATTAATAACGGGTTTTTAATTTGTAAGAATCCATAGCGTTGAAAAAAACTTGAACTTATACGATTTGTGAATTACTATAATACTGTGAAACCTTATAAAGGAATTAGCAACTCAACACCATTTGAAAAATTAATTAATTGCTTTTACCCCAGTGATTTAGGAAAGGAGGTGTAAACAACGCTGGGAAATCTTACAGCAAAGTTGTAAAACTTTATTTTTTAGCTAATTATACCACTACTTTTTAGTTTTCCACCACACTAAATATTATAGAGCCCTATAAATTTGACTAATTGATAAAAAAGTGCTTTTATTAAAATACAATTACTAAAAATTTAATTTATTACGATGGGTAAAGTTCGATTATTCGAACCTAAAATGTTTAGTTAATAGCTTAAATAAAAGGTTTTCTTGCTCTTTGAAACTTAATTTTCTGTGATCATATATCCACACGCATTCTCCGAGGTAAAGGGGTAGTCTTTTTCTTCTAATTCCACCCCGAGCAGCCAGTTTTCTTTTCAGGTAACCCCAGAATCCCTCCAGACCGTTTATATGATTACCTTTCTTATCAGAATATTCATTCTTGGAGTGATTAACCAGTCTATGGACATATCCTTTGGTAGCAATCCCGGTATACCCTCGCCACGTATCAGAACATACTGTTGAGCCTTTCTTAACTTGTTTTTCGATTCTCGGTTGCAGATCAATAGCTTCCACGCCGGATACCAATTCAGCCCAGACTTGTCCATTTCTGCACAATATGCCAAACGCTGGTTGCTTGCTCGTTCCTCTGCCTCTTTTGCTCTTTTTTCCTTGTTTTTTAGCACGTAATCGTTTATTCTTCCATTGTCCTCCCAAGTAGGTTTCATCCACTTCAACAATACCTTCAAATATTTCTGGAATGTCTTTGGTCATCTCTGTTCTCAGCACAGTTAATATTTTTAACAGTTTATATTTAGAAATATCAACTCTGTTTAGAATCGTATTGGTGGAATGCTCTAACACGAATTCACTGATTATCTGTTTGAAAACTTTGCGTGGAATGGTTATGAGATTTTTATGGGGTGTAAAATACTTCCTACATGACGCACACTTCAATCTACCGTCCTGTATTTTGTAAAATTTCTTTTTTCTACCACATTTTGGACAAGTCATTTTCATACCAATAATTTATCATTATTGGTTCGGAATTTCAAACTTTACCCTTACGATTAAAATAAATAAACATAAAAAAATTCAAACTTAATCCTTATAAGGAGGAATGTAATGAGACGTTCTATTTTTGCAATAATTGCATTGTTATTTTCTTTTTCATTTTCATTTGCTTCCCAGCAGTGGAAGCAAAGTATTGATGGGATGGCTCCCAAGGCAGTAGTGGCTGATGCCAACAACATTTATATTGTTGGTGGCAGTTACAGCTACATTAGCGGATCCGATATAATGACAGTTGCGCTTAGCTCAAACGGCGATTTATTATGGGAGGATAAATATACTTCCTATAATTATATCGGAACCAACCCTGACCGGAAAAGCCAATCAACAGATTGGCCTGCTGGCATCTCGATAGCTCAAAGCCGCCCAATAGTTTATGGGTCTGATCAAGACTCAATTGGTGGCTCGCGGTTTTTTGCCAAAAAATATGGCAGCAAGGGCTTCGTCAAGAGCTTTGATTACGGCTTTCACGACGAAGCTATTTCAGCTTTGGCTTTAGATAATGCCATTATTTTGTCCGGTATTGCAGATATTGGCAGATATGCCAATAATGCATTTTCAATTTGCCTCGACAATACAGGCAATGAACTTTGGAATTCCCTTTCTGATAAAAAGGAGTTCACCCATAGCGGAATTCTTTCTTTGGCAACTACAGGCCGTACATTATATGAGGCCGGCTATGAGAAAGTCGACGGCGAGTTCGGCATAATTAAGGCCAGAAATGTAGTTACCGGCGAATTGATTTGGAAAAAAATCTATTCGTTCGGAATGATTCATGAGATTAGAACAATAGCAGATAATGTTTATACTGCTAGCTGCTTAGGTAATTATTCTTATTTGTCAATTTTGGACCAAGCCGGTAACAATGTCATTCAGCCCATAAAGGCTGACGGCACCCAACCGTTGCTTGAGGTTTCTGACGATTATATTTATTTCTGCTCGAACAATGATCACGAATTTTATTTTTACCAAAGAGAGCTAGATGGTAATAAAATAACAGAAACAACTTTTCCTGGTAGTGCTACTGATATTTTACTCTCCAATGGCCAACTTTATATTTTGGCCACGGTCAATAACCGGGCTAGTGTTCTTGCCCTAGAAGGAAATTCCTTAAAGAAAATATGGCAAGATGATTTATATTTTTTGGGAACTTCCTGGGCTCAGGACATTGCAGCCTACGAAGGTAAAATCTATGTATTGGTTGACTTGTCATATGGTAAGTATGATGAGAACCAAAAAGCAGTTTTATATAATATATCAAAGGCAGAGGTGACTACGACTACAACTAAAACAGCTACAGCGGCCCATATATTTAGGCTTGACCAAAACCACCCCAATCCCTTCAACCCCTCCACCACCATTCGCTATTCCCTGCCTCGGCCAAGCAGGGTTAAGCTGGAGATATTCAACATCTCCGGCCAGCGAGTAGCAGAGCTGGTGGATGCTCACCAACCCCGTGGTGAGCACAAGGTGAAGTTTAGTGCCGCACATCTGCCCAGCGGCACATATTTTTGCCGTATCCAGGCGGGGGACTGGATACAAACAAAAAAAATACTCCACCTTAAGTAGGTGGAGTCAAAAAAATTAACCCGTTATTTATTAATAACGGGTTTTTAATTATTTTGAATATTTTGATAAATAATTTGATTTAAATTGTTAATAGGTTTTTTTTATGTTATAATAAAAATGTACATAAGTTTGATAGTTTAAGTAAATGCTTACTATTTGGTTATATAAATTTAAACGAAATAAAATAGTATGGGTAACTTTAGGAGTCATATTTGTTTTAGCTTCTTTTTTTATTTTTTCATTTAATAAAGCTTATGCTGATGATGATAATACCAAAGTTTGGCAATGCGGACCAGTCTCGTGTGACACTGACTCAGCTATTTGTTCATATTATAGTTTAGATTGGACGGACCAAGGTTATCCTGACAGCTATGGTAATTCTGACTGTTGCGGTGACGACAGCGGAGAAGAGAACTATATAACTACTGATTGTGACGGTAATGCTGTTTCATTTTGCTGCCCGGATGAATTGCCCTATGTTCAAGATAATCAGTGTGTCTGGGGCTGTATTGGCGATGTTGAGAACCTACAGGTAACAGAAAATTATTGGGATCCTGATTTGGGCAGGCATGTTATTACCTGGCAGTGGGATATGCCCAGCACTCCCCGTAACTGTGGGACTTGCCAATGTGAACAATGCGAGATTGATTATAATATTCTCGATGAAGACGGAGACAGCCGGGTTGGCTGCAGCGGAAATTATGTCTGGGAGGCCGGCGAGGCAATTACTTTATCACTTGACACCACAGGTGTTTGTCCAGATGGGGATCCCTCTCCAGATCCATATTTATCAAATGAAGAACACTGCATCCAAGTTATGCCTGTTGCCCTTGGCACGAGACAAAACCCTGAAATGGGGGACGGAGGTCTCGGTGGTAATCCCTCTGGTGATTATACAGGATTAGTTTGTGCCACTACTGGATCCGAAGTTTGTGGTGATAATTCATATAATGGCACAGAATATGATAACAATCAGTCAGAATGTAACTCAACTTTTAAGGCATCTTCTTGTGATGTTGCCGAAACTACATGGGATCTTGACGGCAGTTCTGTATCAGGTTGTACTACTGATATGTGCTGCGGTGATGATACTGGTGAGTATGTTATAACCCAACACTACTGTTGGGATCAAACAATGCCAACTTGTATAACTTGTGATACTAATGTTCCAGCTGGTTGCTGTAACGAATCAACTGATTGTTCTCATGAAGGCCAGTGCTATAACACTGGTGAAATTATTGATTGGTACGGGCTCAAGGTAGTTTGCGACAGTGATTCTGTTTGGTATAACTGTGATGATGACGGTCGCTACTCACTGTGTGGCGACGCTCTTTGTGGTTCTTCTGGCGGTGTTTACGCCGGCGAGATAGGCAGCTATCAGGGCGGCGTTTGGGATTATCAGGATACCTCCAGCCTTGAGTGCTGCGGTGATGATAGTTCAGAATATTATGCTCAGCTTTGTCCTGGGGTAACTGGGGCAGACAGAAAATGTTGTGATAGTAGTGATGATTATATTGATAGTAGCGGCAATTGCGTGCCATTAGCTTCTTGTCCACCCAATATCACTTTAGTTAGCCCCAATGATGGAGATAGTTGCCAAAATGTACCCGCTACCACTTTAGTTTGGGACAGCGAGAGTTATGATGGTACTCCTTTGCAGTTTCATATCTATCATTCAACTATCCAGTCCGACGTAGAAAATATGGATAACTCCGCTTATGTTGATACTATTACTTCTGAAACATATGATATAACTATTGACTATTATGCTACATATTATTGGCGTGTGGTGGCTGACAATAGCAGTCAACAAACCGCCAGTGATGTATGGTCTTATGATAGTCAAGTTTGTGATGGCAGTGATTCTTGTTGCCATGCAGATGGATGTAGTCTTAAATCTAACGGGGATCAGCCAGATGGTTATACAGATAGTTATCAGTGTACTGGTACTGATGATTGCTATAACGAGTGTGATATTGAGCAGGATGACTATTACTGCAATGGCATTGATTCCCAAGAGCATCTAGATGTTTTTTACACAGGGACTACTTGTACTATTGGCGAAAAATGGGATGGTGCTGATGGTTGTGATGCTACTTTGTGCGGTAATGAATGCAGCCCTAATAACCCTTGCGCTACACAAAATTGTGCAATCTATGATCCCACAGTGAATGGTGATCCATCAGCACAAGGGTATTATCAGACAAGAGCCGACACCTGCACATCAGGATCTTGTGAAAGTTGGTCATCTTATGATACCTGCCAGAATTCATTTAATAATTGCACTGGTGATGTTAATTACAATCAAGTTGAGTGTTATGAGGGAAATGGTTGCCTAATAAGCAATGATCAGTGCTATTGTGATAGATTAAACGATTATGAGCCTAATCCAAGCAATCCGGGGCATTGCCAATATGTCGGTCCGGGTCCTACGGTTGATTTTAGTTGGTGTTCCGACCCATCAGATAAGACCACAATTCAATTTACTAGTTCAGTAAGTGATGGCACACCTCCATATCAAACATATGAATGGGATTTTGGTGATGGGAGTTGTAGTGGAGGATCACCCGCAGAGGAATGTGATGATATTAATCCAGTTCATAATTTTGCCAGCCAAGCTGTTTATACAGTTGAGCTAGTGGTGACAGATAGTGACAGTCATCCCGGTCAAGTAAGTAAGTCAGTTGATATTAGTTTAGATCAATTTTGCAGTGATATTAATTTTAATTTTAACAGCGCCAACGCACAAAGTTCTTCAGTTATCGCTTTAAATTGGGAATCCTCAGAAGCTGCTCTAAATTATGATATATACAGGGATGATATCTTAGTTTATAATTTACAAAGCTCAGCTGTATGCAGTAATAATAGTTGCAGTCATCAGGATACCGGCCTCACCCCCGGTACCACATATGAATATGCAATTGTTGCTCAAAATCACAATCTTTGTAATTCACTTAGCAGTGGTTGTGATGGCGCTACCGGCTCCCCGCCCAATTGCCCCTGTCCTATTAGTGAAACCACTAAAAGTGATGTAACTGGCTTAAATGTTGATAGTTTTACTTGCGGACAAATAGAAGTTGGTTGGGATGACTTAGGGGCAGACTATAGTTATCATATTTATAGAGATATTGATTCTGTTTCTGATATTGACGCCTTAGATGAGTTGGATTCACCAAGCTATAGTTGTGATGGATCAACTTGTAGTTTTGTTGACAAGGATATAATTCCTGAACAGGTTTATTATTATAAGATTACCTCTGAAAAAGAAGGCAGTGAGTCACTTTTAAGCGATGCTTCTGCGGGTTCTGCGTATTCTTATTGTTTTAAAGCGCCAACTTGGCAGGAGAAATAGTATATAGTTAGTGTTATGTAGACAGTTAGAGTTTAAAAGGTTGGATGATTTTTTGTTATATTTTTAAAGGTCTTCCCAATTTCAATTTAACATATTTAGCAAGCGTTATCCTCAGGGATGTTTAAAAGTATTGTCCACCTCTCCCTGTCGGGAGGCGATCTCTGGTTCAATTCTCCAGAATTGAACCATTAAGATAATTTACGGCTGATGAAGGGCGAGCCAAGGACAGTCCTTTAAATTTTATATTTAAAGGACTGTTCTTGGAACGAAGCCTGGGGAATTAACACCCAAGAACAGTCCTGCTAACGCAGAGATGTCCTTGTGGGATGAGTAAGACAAAGGGATCTATCACCCAAGAACAGTCCTGCTGACGCAGAGATGTCCTTGTGGGGATTGACTAAGTTTTAGCAAGTAATTTTTCTTTC
>CAZVLW010000022.1:0-12744 GCA_964628705.1 uncultured Gammaproteobacteria bacterium | reverse complement strand
TACTTTTATGCTTACCTAAGCAATGGTGAGTGTGTTTCGTAATTCAAGGTATATACATAAATTTCAGTCAAATTCATTTATTAAATCAATTTAGTTGACATAAAACTTTACTTTTTTAAATATATATGATATACTCATTATCAAAAGTAAGTTTCTCTAATGGTGTTTGTTGTGTCTTGGTAAATAATATTTTTGTGCGAACTATTATTTACTGCTCCAATTTATAGCCATAGTGAGAATAAGTCGACTTACGATTATAAATGAAACATATCGTTTCTTAAAGTGTTTATACTTACTATGGCTACAAATTTATTTGTTGGCGGTATTTCATATCAATCTAGTGAAGATGCGTTAAAATCTCATTTTTCACAAGCAGGCAATGTGGTATCAGCTAAGATTATAACTGATAAATATTCAGGTCGTTCAAAGGGCTTTGGTTTTGTGGAAATGTCTAGCGAAGAGGAGGCTAAAAAAGCGATTGAAACTTTAGATGGTCAGGATTTTGATGGCCGCAATATCAAGGTTTCTGAAGCAAGGCCGCGACAAGACAATCGCAATCAAGACCAGTAATTTTTTCATTTTTTATCTTAAGAATCGAGCGCGCACAGCTCGGTTTTTAAATTGAAAACAGTATTGTGGTTAAATTATACAAATATTTATTTATATATTTATTGTATTTCTCGTAATTTTTAGGGGTTCTTGACATAATATATACATCTTGTATAATTACGATATATCCACAAAAGTACATTTATTACTAAATTTTGGCACGAAATTGAATTTTTTAAGCAATTTTAATATTTTTAAATAAAATTGCGTAGTTTGGCTACACAATTTTGTTTTATTTTTAAAAAACTCGAATTCAATTTGCCGAATAATTTATCTCAATTGTGAGTAATAAAGATACACAAAATAAAAATAATGATCTGAACTCAAATCAAGATCAAGCACCAAGTCAGGAGGAGCCTCAGCCTCAAGCCAACCCTAGCCAAGACGACAATACACCTCAGGACCCATCACAGCAAGACGTGGAGATGAATGTTAATAAAAAAGGATTTATTGAAATGAAAGGCCAAGTTGTTGAAGCTTTACCCGGTGCTGAATTTAGAGTAGAGCTAGAGAATGGCCAAGAAATTACAGCTCATCTGTCAGGTAAAATGAGGATGCATAGAATCATGTTGATTACTGGTGATAAGGTTAAAGTTGAAATCTCTCCGTATGATCTTACTAAGGGACGGGTAACTTATAGATATTAAATTATTATTGTTGGCTTAATTTCATCTCGGACACCATCCTTATGATTTCATTTAATTTATGAGACATAAGATCTATTTTGTTTAAATTAATTTATGAAAGTTAGAGCTTCGGTTAAAAAAATATGCCGTGATTGTCAGGTAATTCGCAGAAAAAAAAGGGTTATGGTTATTTGCAAAAAAAATCCCAGACACAAACAGCGGCAAGGTTAAAGGTATTTTTCAATACTTTTGTTTTTATTATTAAACTAATTAATTTTATGCCAAGAATTTCCGGAGTAAATTTACCAAATAAAAAAAGGGTAGCTATCGGTTTAACCTATATTTTTGGTATTGGCAGACCATTAGCTAAGACTATTTTAGATTCAGCTGGTATCAATTCAGATACTAAATGTAGAGAACTTACCGAAGAACAAACCAATCAACTTAGAAAGATTATAGAAAATGAACACAAAACAGAAGGTGAACTGAAAAGAGAGATATTGAACAACATCAAACGGCTAAAAGAGATTAATAGTTATCGTGGTATCAGGCATTCTAAAAATTTACCTGTACGAGGTCAGCGGACTAAAACTAATTCAAGAACAGTCAGGGGCAACGTTAGAAAAACTGCAGGTTCAGGTAAAAAAACACCAGCCCAGAGAACTTAAATGATAAATTTATTGATAATTATTTAGTCAATATTCATAAATAATTTGATAAACATATATGGCAACTAAAAAAGGTAAAACCACTAAACGGAAGAAAAATAAATTACAACCACGTCTGCTCAAAGGACGCGGGCAGGCACATATTAAATCCACTTATAATAACACCAGGGTGTCTATTAGTGATATGAACGGCAGTCTTATTTGTTGGTCAACTTCTGGTAAGTGTGGTTTTAGAAGTGCTAAAAAATCAACCCCATATGCCGCAGGTGTAGTAGTTCAGTCAATTGCCACTCCAGCTAAAGAAGCTGGTGTTAAGGAGGTGGATGTTTTAGTTAAAGGAGTGGGACCAGCCAGAGAGGCTGCTATTCGTGCCTTAGCTACCAATGGGTTGCAGATAAATTCTATTAAAGATGTAACGCCGGTGCCACATAATGGATGCCGACCGCGTAAACCACGCAGAGTGTAAAATTATTAATAGGCCAGTCACTCCGTGTCTTAAGTCTAGCATGGTGACTGCTCTGATAATAAAAAGCAAAATCATTTATTTTTTATTTAACATAAAAATTATGGGACGCGATATAGGACCGAAAGATAAACAAAGTAGACGTTTGGGACAAAAATTGTTCCTCAAAGGCCAACGTGATTATTCACCCAAGTCGGCCATAGTTAAGCGTGCTTATCCGCCGGGTTTACATGGGCCCAAGGGATATCCTAGAAAATTGAGTGAATACGGAAAACAGTTGCATGCTAAGCAGAAAATTAAAAAGATGTATCGTCTGCGCGAAAAACAGTTTAGAAATTATTTTGTCACTGCCAGTAAAATGAGCGGTGATGCTTCGGATAATTTTTTGCGTCTACTAGAATCACGTTTAGATAATGTTGTTTATCGTTTAGGACTAGCTGACTCACGCGATCAAGCCAGACAGTTAATCAACCATGCACATTTCTTGATTAATAGCAAAAAGGTAAATATACCTTCTTATGCGCTAAGCAAGGGAGATAATATTGAAATACGCGGAAAAAGCAAAACAAACGGCATTTTTAGTTTAAAACTCAAGGAATTAGGTCAAGCTGAGATGCCAGATTGGCTGACTTTTGATGAAAAAAGTTTTACTGGAAAAGTTATTGATCAGCCAGAAGTGGATAAGCTTGGCTTGTATGATGATGTTACTTTAACTATTGAATTTTATTCACGTTAATTATAATTAAATTTAAATATATGGAAATCATCCCTACTGCTCAAAAAATAGAATTTGATTCACTCACAGAACATAAAGGGCAATATACCATTCAACCCCTTTATCCCGGTTATGGCACCACTCTTGGCAATGCATTGCGTAGAGTTTTATTGTCTTCCATTCCAGGGTCAGCTATTACCAGTGTTAAAGTCAATAATGTAGAGCATGAATTTAGTCCAATTGATTATGTTAAAGAAGATGTGGTGGATATTCTTTTAAATTTAAAACAAGTTAATTTGAGTATTGATGAAGAAAATCCAGAAGAACCCTTGACCATAAAAATTAGTAAAACAGGTGAGGGTAAAGTAACGGCAGGTGATTTTAAATGCCCCACACAAGTCAAAATTGCTAATCCAGATTTACACATAGCTACCCTTACAGACAAAGTTGCCAAGTTGGAAATAGAGTGTGGTGTGGAACAAGGTATGGGCTATTTGCCCACTGAAAATCAAGACAAAGACAAGTTAGAGATTGGGCGTATCGCAGTAGATGCTATCTTTACACCTATTAATCACGTCAATTTTCACATAGAACACGTACGTGTTGGGGAAATGACCAACTGGGACAAATTAATTTTAAGTATAGAAACAAACGGCACCATTACTTGTCGTCAAGCATTTGAACACGCAGTCAATATTTTAACCCAACAATTTCAGGCATTAACACATCAAGAGGAGAAAGCTTCAACTATACCCGAGCAAATACAAGAAACCGCAGGATCTAGTCCAGAGGATAAAGCCCTGGCTGATGATGAGAATAAGTCAGACAACCCTAAAGAAATTGACGAGGAGGTAGATCATAGCTCCTCAACAGGCAACCAAGATAAACAAGAGCCAGTTAAAAAGAAGAGAGGCAGACCCAAAAAAGAAGATTAATTATGCGACACCAAAAGAAAACAATTAAATTAGGGCGATCCAAGAACCACAGAGAGGCACTACTAAAGAATCTTGCTAATTCTTTGGTGCTTTATGAAAAAATTAAAACTACTGAAACTAAAGCTAAAGCACTTAAGCCAGTGATAGAAAGAATGGTGACTCGTGCTAAGGTTGATAATTTACATAACCGTAGACAACTTTTACGAAGACTACCTACTAAAAATGCAGTTAAAAAAATGTTTGAAGTTATTGGCCCAATGTATAAAAAGAGAAATGGCGGTTATCTTAGAATTGTTAAGTTGCCGCCTCGTCAGGGTGATAATGCACGTATGGCAATTATAGAATTTGTTAAATAAATTTATGTCCAACAAAACACGACAAACACATAAAATTGATGCCACCAATCAACCCTTAGGCCGGTTGGCTAGTCGCATAGCAATACTTCTCAGAGGTAAGCACAAAACACAATTTACCCCGCATATTGATGATGGTGATTTTGTTGAAATAGAAAATATTGATAAATTGAAATTTACTGGTAATAAATTAAAACAAAAAACTTATTATCGTCATTCAACTTATCCGGGCGGCTTAAAAAGTGAAAAACTAAATGAACGTATCAACCGTAAAGGTTATGAAGATGTTTTACGCCATGCGGTTCGTGGAATGTTGCCGGATAATAAACTACGTAAACAGATGATGAAAAGGCTAATTATTAAATAATTTTTTTAAGTATTTATATGGCACCAACAGAAAAACAAGAAAATAAAGAAACTCAAGATAAAAAATATTTATACGGTTTAGGTAGACGCAAAACAGCTATCGCGCGAGCCAAAATTTATTCAGATAGTAAGGGTGATATAATAGTTAATGGTAAAAATTATCAAGAATATTTTAAATTTTTTAGTTTGAGCCAAAATCTAACTCAACCATTTGAAGTTATTGGTAAACAAAATGAATATAGCACAGAGCTTAAGATTATTGGTGGCGGGCCTAACGCTCAATCAGAAGCAGCTAGATTAGCAATTGCAAGGGCTTTACTTAGAGAAGATGAAGCATATAAACCAGTTTTGAAAAAAGCAGGTTATCTAAGTCGTGATCCGCGTGCTAAAGAGCGTAAAAAATACGGCCATAAAAGAGCTCGCCGCAGCCCTCAATGGTCAAAGAGATAAGATATATTAGGCTAATTAAGACACAACTATGCTTCTAAGGGCATAGTTTTTGTATTAAAAATGGTAAGAAAATTAACTACTTGCTTAGTGAGGAGGAATGTCAAGGACAGTTCTTTAAATTTTATATTTAAAGGACTGTTCTTGAACAAAGCGCAAGGCATTTAACACCCAAGAACAGTCCTGCTGACGCAGAGATGTCCTGGTGGGGAATTGAACCATTAAGATAATTTAGGCGGGTCCCCGCCTTTTGGCCGCAGAGGGAGTGATTTTTTACCCTCCCTTCGGGAGGCAGGCCCTCCGCCTCATTTCATTCACCACCTCCCCTCAAAGAGGGGAGGAAGTCAAGGAGTTTTTCTCCCCTCGCTCGGCGAGGGGAGATGCCCCGACAAAGTCGGGGCAGAGGGGAGTGGTTTTTACCCCTTCGAGCGCGGTTTTAATTCCCCGCCGACAACTTTGCATTTGGGAGGGCAAATTATTTTATAACCGCTTGTGATTTTATTTCAATCTGGCATAATAATAATATGAACTTTAGTATTATAAAAAAGCACCAAATAATCATTTTATGGGCACTTTTTTTTTACTTTACTTTTTTTATTTATGCTTATTTCAATTCTATTGTTTTAAATCCATCCCAAGATTTGTTAAATACCCCAAATGCCAATAATTTAGTTAAACTCAATTCACCAGATGAAACTGCCAACTATTTTTGGATAAATAAATATGCTACAGATAAAGAACTTTATTATTTTGAACCACTTAATCATCCTGCTACGAATTTAATTCATTTACGTTCTATGAATACTGTCCAAGGCAAGATTACACACGGTTCATTTTTAGGTATGCCGATTATTTACGGTTTTTTGTCAAACATATTTGGTTTATGGATAATACCTTATCTTACCCCATTGTTTTCCGTTGTGGCCTTATTGTTTTTTTATCTGATTATTAATTATTTATTCAAAAATCGATCCTTAGCTACAATCTCAACTATTTTGTTAGCTTTTTTTCCGGCTTGGATATATTATAGTGCGCGTGGTTTCTATCATAATATATTGTTTTTATCATTGTCACTTATTGGTATTTATTATTTATTTATTTCTTTTAAAAGTAGATCAACTAAGGCTAAAAATAAATATATTCATCCCTCTTTGGCCTACTATGCCTTAGCGGGCATATTTATTGGTTTGTCCATTACTGTGCGCACTTCTGAAATAGTCTGGCTTGCCCTAAGCGTGGTTTTAATTTTTGCGTTTAATTTAAGACGCACCCAACTTGCGGGGTTTTTAATTTTTATTTTATCTCTATGGTTACCTGCCTTGTTGCTGCTTTATCACAATCAAATTTTATACGGAGCATTTATTTCAGCCGGCTATAAAGCAGTCATTGGTGAGGGCGGAGTAGGTGAAGCTTTGCGGCGTGGAATAATATTTAAAATACTTATCTCTCCTTTTGGTATCAATCTAAAATCAATAGTCATCAACGGCTGGAATTATCTTTACCGACTTTTGCCTTATTGGTCTTTGTCAGCAGTTTTAGGTGGTATGTTATTTATAACCTTACCCAAATACATTACTAAGCTCAATTATAAAATTAGATTTAAGTATGTCTCATATCTGTTATTAGTCACTGGTTATTTACTGCTGTTCTATGGATCATGGCAGTTTAGTGATCGCATAGACCAGCAAACACTATCTCTCGGCACCTCATATTTGCGCTACTGGTTGCCTATCTATATGCTCGCCATTCCATTGATTGCATATTTAATCTATCAACTGTCAAACTTTTTAAATTGTAAAAAATTTAGATACGGCCGACTATACTCAAAGGCATTTATAGTTATATTAGTATCTGCTTTAATTTTACCATCAATTAATTTAACTTTTAGAAAAACAGATGAAAGTTTGATTATGTTAAAAAATTTATCAGAGTATCGCGTTAAATCATCACGTGTCAATCAGTTGACCCAGCCTCAAGATGTTATTTTAACTTATCCCCAAGCTGACAAAATTTTTTATCCTCAAAGGCGCCATATTGTAACTGCTTTAGTCGTGCCTGCTGATTACCATGCTATTGCCAGAACTGCTAAAATTCGCCAGATATATTACTACACTTATGCGCCAACTTCAACTGTAGCATTTATTTCCAAGCGTGATTTTGAGCCATATGGTATGCGTCTTATTAATGGTCAGCGAGTTTTAGGGCGCGATTGGATTTATCAAGTAGAAGTTAAATAAGCACTCATCAGCAGCGTATAATTGGCAGACAATAAGCAGTTAAAAGATTTTATTCATAAAATATATCAGTTATTAGCTATCATTACATAAGTATCTATGAATTTTAAACCTTACAACTACTTCCGCAGCACACTTATCGCCATACCTATTGTTATTTTGGCTGTGCTGGTTTATAAAGATATCAACCCAAGTGGTTATTTGTATGCTGAACATGATTTTTGCACACTCCATCATCCAATGATTTCAAAATTTTCACCACACGGTAGGATATTAGATATTGATAAAAATGATGTCGGCTGCACGCAAAGAATGGTGATTGATCCGGTTTATTTTGATGTGCGTATGCCTCAGACATATGATCAGGCCAGAATCAAGCTGTGGTATAAGAAAGATAACAGCGTGCCTCTTAGAATTGGCCCAGCCATGGATTTAGATGCTTGGCAGTGGCAGTTGAAAGATATTCAATACTATAAAACAAAAGGGGAGTGGCAGTTTGGACTGGCCCGTTATGATATAAGTGGCGTTGACTATGACGGTAATGATTTGCGTTTTTTAATATCTTCGCCCGGCTTAGATGAAAACCAAAGCCAAATAGTATTTAATAAAATCCAAATAGAGCTTATAAAGCAACCTTTAACCGCCAGTAATTGGCAAGATAGAATTAAAGAATGGATTTTGTTCAAGTGAAGATATTTATCAATAGTGAATCTTCGGATAGTGTTATTTTTCCCCTTGCTTAGTAAGAGAATAAATCTTAACTTTGCTGCGACAAGGGAAAAGAACAGTTCTTTAAATTTTATATTTAAAGGACTGTTCTTGAGTGAGGCACAACGGATTTAACACCCAAGAACAGTCCTGCTAACGCAGAGATGTCCTTGTGGGGAATTAAACCATTAAGATAACTTGGGCGGGTCCTCGTCTTTTGGCAACAGAGGGGAGTGGTTTTTTACCCTTCCCTGTCAGGAGGTAGATTTTCCTTAGAGGGGTGAGGATTTCCATCGTTATTTATTATTTGTTTATCTATGTTTTTAATAAAAAAAATATCCAGTGATATCTTTTATATTTCCCTTGCTACTTTTGCGGTTTATTTTGTGATAGAATTAATTAAGGAGGGGTTGATTTCAAATTACTTTGATTTAAATTTATTATTTATTTGGGTAATATTTTGGGGTATATTACATATTACCCTTAACCATAAAAAAATATGAACTGGCTTTTAATTGCAGTTACCGCTTATTTCTTAAATGCTATTGCTATTTTGATTGATAAAACACTTCTCAAGCGGGATATAAAGAATCCATTTGTTTATACTTTTTATATTGCCGCTTTTGGGGTGGCTATTATCATTTTAGCTTTGCCGTTTTTATATTTTTTTCCAATTCAAATCATTTGGCCCGGCTGGACTCAGTTTTGGGTATCAATCATGGCAGGCGTAACTTTTTCTATTGGGTTATTTTTCCTTTTTTGGGGACTCAAAAGAGAAGAGGCGTCACGCTTAACGCCAATGGTTGGCGGACTGGTACCTATCTTTGTTTTAATTTTAGCTTCACTACTCATTGATGAACACTTAAGCCCGCGTCAATTGTTGGCATTTGGGTTAATTGTGGCAGGTACTTTTTTAATTTCGCTTGATTTTGGCAATCACCAAGGCGCTTGGCACTGGCTTAAACAAAAATTAGGACTTCAAAGCTATAATCTTCCCAAAATTAGAAAAACACTGCTTTTAGCACTGCCAACAGCGGTATTTTTTGCTGTTTCTTATACTTTAACTAAAGACGTATACAATCACCAGCCATTTGAATCCGGTTTTGCGTGGACACGCTTAGGCGCTTTTGCGGTTGTTTTTATGCCTATGCTTATTAAAAAAAATAGACGCGATTTAATGCATCCGCCAAAAAATAAAAATATTAAAAAAGCTCGTGTCAGATTTTTAGTTGGCCAAGCAAGCGGTGGAACATCGGCTGTCTTGGTGCAGTATGCCATTTCATTGGCTTCAGTTTCTTTAGTTCAAGCCCTACAGGGTTTGCAATATGTTTTTGTTTTTTTAGGCGCTTTGTTTTTAACACTTTATCACCCCAAAATTTTAAAAGAAAAGTTGTCAACTATTGTTATGACACAAAAAATTGCCGCCGTTGTTATTATCGCTTTTGGTATGTATCTAATTGCTTAATCTTTTATAAATTTTAAACTCACTTTGAATAATAGTTATCTCCATCAGCTAAAAGTGTCAAATTATTTTAAAATAAAAACTGCTGTTAAGCAGTTTTTATTTTTATTCTTGATTATTAAATTATTTAGATATTTGATAATACCTTTTGGTTCCGTTCCAACCTTCCTCATGGCTTTTAAAGACCCCAGATCCTCCTCCCATAGTGGGTCGGTTTATATTGCTTAATGTAACTGGCTCAGAGCTATTTTCCAAGTTAGTATATAAAACACAATTATTCTTATCACCGGAAACCCGATAAAAGTAATAGGTCTGCTCAGCTGAACCTTTGGCTGGATCCCACAAATCAGAGACTATCAAACGCGCCATACCAGGGTTATTTTCTTTTAATTTGCCAATAATTTCAGATACTTCATATTCACCCGCACCATCCTCTGGTAAATAGCATTCTTTGGAAAAAAATCTGCTAATTTGAGAGATATGAGATTTCCTATAGGTATCTTTTTTTTGTTTTTTACTCTGATCTAGGGCAAGCCACGAAATAACAACAATCGCCACAATTAAGGCGACTACTACAACGCTTTCTACCATTGAAAAACCTTGTTTATTTTTTTTCCACATATATCTATATTATAGCACAAAAGTCAGCCAATAACCACAACTAACAGGTAACCCGCAGATAGCCAGGCAGTTAGTCATATCTTAATAGCTACGCAAACGTAGTTAAGTGTTATAGGCAGTCGTCAACCTTAATCAAAGCTAAGATTATTTACCTTGATTTAGCCAAATATTAATGCTATATTTAAAGCATTAAAATAAATTCAGATAGATAAATATTATGCAGCTAATTTTTATTACCAGAAAGGTTGATAAAAACGATGACCGCTCAGGTTTTGTCTATGACTGGATAGAGGAGTTTTCGCGCCATTTAGACAGACTTGTAGTGATTTGCCAAGAGACTGGAGATCTTGGCACTTTGCCCGAAAATGTAGCAATTTATTCCTTAGGGAAAGAAAAAAAGAACCCTAAATTGAAGCAGTTTTATTTATTTCATAAACACCTATCCAGTCATACACCCAACTCGGCTGGCATATTTGCTCATATGATGCCCATTTATTCAATCTTGGCCGGTCCATGGGCTAAAATTTACCGTAAAAAACTTATACAATGGTATACCCATAGCAGTCTTGACTGGCGAATTAAATTTGCCGGTCTATGGGCGGATGAATTTGCCACTGCTTCGCAAAAAAGTTTCAATTTACAAACAAAAAAACCAGTCCATATTTTAGGCCATGGTATTAAATTGGATAAATTCAAGCCCTCTCTTAAGAAAAGCACAACTACCCAAAATGAATTTAATATACTTTCAATTGGCAGAATTTCACCCAGCAAGGACTATGAGTCTATTATAAAAGCTATCTATGAACTAAAAGAGCAGGGGAGTGGTAATATAAATCTTTCTATTATTGGCTCACCCGCATTGAATAAACAGCAAAGGTATATGCAAAATTTGCAGTCAATGGTAGACAATATGCAGCTCAAGGGTAAGGTAAAATTTATGGGCGGTATGCCACAAAGCCAAATTATTAAATATCTGCAAAGCGCTGATTTGTTTATCAACCTTTCCGAAACCCATAGCTTAGACAAAGCAGTTTTAGAAGCTATGGCATGCGAAGTGCCAACCCTTACCAGCAATCGTGCTTTTATTGAGGTTTTGCCCAAAATGTTGATCGTTGATAAAGATAATCCGCGCGAATTGGCTCAAAAAATAGCTCAGCTTTTATCTCTTTTACCCAAACAAAGGAATCAACTCGTCAGTCAACTAAGAGTCATCGTTGAGACACAACACAATTTAAACAATTTAGCAAAAAAAGTGGTAAGGTTATATGAATAGTTTTTTTAAAAAAATAAAAAAGGAATTTTTTTATTTGAGAAAAAGTACTTTAATATATAAACAACCATTTCACTATATCATTAACCGTTGGTTTTTCGCCAGACAAATATTTGACATAAAAAATATAGACCAACCTCCAAATAATAAAAATTTTTCTATCCATATCTTAACCTGCCGACAAGATATAGTGATGCTTTTATGGTCGCTTAAAAGTTTTTATCAGAGCTTAACTTCATACGGTCAGTTATATATACATTCAGACGGCTCACTCAATAAACAGGACAAGCAGAAATTATATTATCATTTACCCCATGCAGAGGTAATTGAGCCAATTGAAGCAGTTAAAGATATGCAAGAGAGGCTAAGGAGTTATCCGGCTATTCAAGATTATCGTTTCAAACAAACCCAATTTGTGCTATTAAAAAAATTAATTGATCCTTATTTTGTCGGCAATGCGCCATATAAATTAATCATTGATAGCGATTTACTGTATTTTAAGCCAGCCCAACAAATAGCCCAAGCTATTGAAACCAAAAGTGATTATTCTTGGATGATGTATAACACCAGCCCTTGTTATGTTTACTTTAAAAATTCAACTAAATTAGACGATCATTTAGCGAGATTGAATTCCGGTATTGTGTTATATCATAAAAATAACTTTTCGTTAGATGAATTGGAAATATATTTTAAAAAAATTGATAAAAACCACCCTCAAAATAAACATTTTATTGAGCAGGCTGGATATGCTTATATTTTAAAAAATATTAAAACATTACCCCAAGATAAATATATTATCAAACCCGCCTTAGATGAAAATACAATCGTCAAGCACTACACCAGCCCACGACGACCGTTATTTTATATTGAAGGCATTACAAAATTAAAAAACTATGTACGATGAATCAAAAATTAGCTGGCAAACATATTTTAAGAGTAACTATGCCAACAAAGAGCGTTGGGTGAGTTATTTTTACCAGACAAAATTAGTTGTGCAAAATTTAAAACCGAATAATAATATTTTAGAAATTGGCGTAGGCAATGGTGTAGTGGCTTATTTTTTAAAGCATGCTGGATACCAGCTAACTACGATGGATATAAACCCACAATTAAAGCCCGATTATTTGCAATCTATTACGGATCTGTCAAATATAGCAGATAATAGTTTTGATCTTATTTTATGCGCTGAAGTTTTGGAGCATTTACCTTATCATACCTTCAATTACGAAATACCCGTGGAGCAAAAAAACAGCCAGTAATACAAAAC
>CAZVLW010000021.1:0-12867 GCA_964628705.1 uncultured Gammaproteobacteria bacterium | reverse complement strand
CTTACTTCAAGAACAGTCCTTTAAATATAAAATTTAAAGAACTGTCCTTGGCTCTCCCCTCGCTTAGCAAGGGAAAAAAACACTTTCTAAAAACTGAGTTAATCCCCACCAGGACATCTCTGCGTTAGCAGGACTGTTCTTGGGTGTTAAATATGTGCCTTATTTCAAGAACAGTCCTTTAAATATAAAATTTAAAGAACTGCCCTTTATTTTTTAGGGACTGGTGTTTTGTTCTTTAATACGCCCTTGACTCAACTGACTGTAACAAACAAGGTATTCCAGCTAATAGACAATAAACCGTGGAACTGATTAAGTTTGCAAGCATAAATGAAACATTTGCGTTTTTAGGATAATTATGCCAAGATACAAGTGAGAAGGGAAACAAAATTAGCTAATTATTAACTAACGCAACAGTCTTATGGGTTTTTTAGATTTCTTATTTGGTAAAAATAAAAAACAAGATACTGAGGCAGATCCAAACGATCAACAGACTCCTGATCCACAACAGGCACAGCAAAACCAAACTAGCTCAGACATGGAACAAAATATGGAGAATACTGATGAACAATCAGCTGATGAGAGTCAAGAAGAGGAAGAAAAATAGGCATAACTCATTTATTAAAATCGCTCCTATAATTTAGGGGTGGTTTTTTTAGACAAACTAATTGGCCACAAGCATTGTAGAGATGTTGATAATTTGATAAAATTATGTTAGTATAATCAAACACAAATTAATACTTTAAGTAAAATATGGATATCTACGACAGACAAAATAAAATATTTGATAAATTTAGCACCCACTACAAAAAGGCGCTATTGCGGGCTTATAATTCCTGCATGGCTAAAAAGAAAAAAGAAGTTGACATAGATGATCTGTTTTGGGCACTGCTTAGCCAAAAAGGTTCATTAGGGTATGAAAGCTTATCGGGCAGTGGCTTGATAAAAAAACCAACATATAACTCAAGCTCTAAAAACAGACCAAATGACCTAAAACATATTTTGGGTGATTTTAAAAATATAAAACTTTCTGAGAGTGTTAAAAAAATAATTTTATCATCAGTGGAGCTGGCTTCAAAATACAAACATAATTATGTAGGCACTGAGCATTTGCTCTATAGCATAGTCAACTTGAAGGATGAGAAAATGGATAAAATTTTCAAACAACACCAGATTAACCCTCAAGGGGTTAAAAAAAATCTACAGGTGCTTTTAGAATCCACTTCTAAGTTTGAAGATATGACGGATGCGGTTAATTCACTCAAAGATAAAATTCAATTGGAAGGCGGGCACACACATAGAAGCAGTGAATCAACGCTTGACCAATTTGGCACCAATTTAACAGATGAAGTAATCCAAAAAAATATTAATCCGGTGATTGGCCGACAAGCTGAAATAGAAAGGGTGGTCCAAATTTTATCGCGTAAAGATAAAAACAACCCGATTCTATTAGGCGAGCCGGGGGTTGGTAAAACTGCCATTGTTGAGGGTTTGGCAAAAAAAATACTTGAACGGGATGTACCTGATATTTTGATTGATAAAAAAATATACGCCTTAGATATGCCTATGATAGTAGCTGGCACGAGTTATCGCGGTGAATTTGAAGCAAGGGTTAAACAAATTATAGAAGAGGTAAAAAATAGTAAAAATATCATTCTATTTATAGATGAAATCCACAATATTATGGGGGCTGGATCTGCTTCTGGCACAATGGACGCGGCTAATATATTAAAACCAGCTTTAGCAAGGGGTGAAATCCGTTGTATAGGAGCCACCACTTTTGATGATTATAAAAAATATATTGAACCAGATAACGCGCTGTCAAGAAGGCTGCAAAAAGTCAATATCAACGAACCTTCAGTAGAAGAATCTATTAAAATCCTTAAAGGTATAAAAAATATTTATGAAAAACACCATCTTATAAAAATTGAAGACAAAGCTATTGAAGAAGCGGTCTATCTTTCAGCTCGGTATATCAAAGATCAGTTTTTGCCTGATAAAGCGATTGACTTGATTGATGAGACCGCCAGCCAAAAAAAAGTAAGCTTAAAAGAGGAAAGCAACGTTGCTAAAATCTCGGAGTTAAAGCAAGAAATGCAAAAAATAGCAAACCATAAAAAAGAACTGATAGAACAAGGTAAATACAACCAAGCTCTGGCTTTAAAGCCCAAAGAAATTGAGATAGTTAAAAAAATCTATGATTTGGAAGAAAATGACATCCAAAACAAAATTAAAATAAATTCAATTACAAGTAAAAATCGTATAGTGAATGAGAAAGATATTCAGCATTTGATATCAACAATGACTAAAATAAAAATAGTGCAAAGCGATGCCCAAAACATCGCGGCTAATGTAGAAAAACAGTTAGCCAAACAGATTGTGGGGCAAAAACAAGCCATTGCTGAGTTGTCAGCCACACTAAAAAGATCGGCTACCGGACTGACAGAGCCAAATAGGCCATTGGGCTCATTTATCTTTAGTGGGCCCTCAGGAGTGGGCAAAACTCACACAGCTAAAGTACTCGCAGATGTTATAGCTCCGGGACAAAATAGTTTAATCAAACTAGATATGAGTGAGTTTAGTGAAAAATTTAATGCCACTAAGTTGATCGGGGCACCGGCTGGCTATGTAGGTTATGACGAAGGTGGGCAACTCACAGAAAAAGTCAAACGCAATCCATACAGCGTGATTTTGCTTGATGAAATAGAAAAAGCTCATGTGGATGTGTTCAATTTGTTTTTACAAATTTTAGAAGATGGTTATTTAACTGATAGTAAGGGTAAACAAATTAATTTTAGAAATGCCCTTATTGTAATGACTACAAATATCGGACTAACTAAAAAGGGACAAAAAACCAGTATTGGTTTTGACAAAGAAAATCTTGATAAACTAAAAAATATCTATCGCGCCCAGCTGGAAGAGTGGATGCGCCCTGAGCTGTTAAACAGATTGGATGAAATCATTGTTTTTGAAAATCTGGATAAAAAAGATTTGGAGAAAATAGCCAACTTAGAGTTGGAAAAAGTTAAGCGCAACAGCTCGCAAAAGAATATAAAACTTGAATGGGATAAAGCCACAGCTAACTATATTGCCCAAAAGGCAAGCCAGCTGGACAAAGGAGCCCGATCTATCCGCCCTATTATAAAACAAGATATTGAAAACCATTTAGCTGAAGCAATTATTAAAAATAAGGGCAAACATAAAACCATTCAAATAAAAAGCAACAAACAAAGCCTTGCATTAGAAGAAAAAAAATAATTTTTGTTTTTAAAAGTCTGCTTAAATGAAAAGATTAAAGTTTAATTTCTTATTAGACCTATTTTTTCCAATTACATGCTTAGGGTGCCATAAAAAAAATAGCTGGTTATGTAGCAGGTGTTTGGCTAAAATCAAAATAAATCAGGCAGACAGTTGCCCTAAATGCAAAAAATTTTCGTTTTATGCCAAGACACATCCGTGGTGCTATGAAGAATATGCCTTAGACGGATTGATAGTCAGTGCGTCATATAAAAATGAATTGTTAGATAAAATCATATACGCCTTGAAATACAATTTTGCCAAAGAGCTC
The DNA here is from genome assembly GCA_964628705.1 of uncultured Gammaproteobacteria bacterium. Taxonomy (GTDB): domain Bacteria; phylum Patescibacteriota; class Patescibacteriia; order UBA2196; family GWA2-42-15; genus CAZVLW01. The sequence goes on along the minus strand of CAZVLW010000021.1, from coordinate 9,302 downwards.
AGCCGTCCACTGGCAAAATTGATGATTGACAAAATTGAGCAGTTAAGAAATAAGCAAGACCAGCCGCATTGGCTGAGTCTTCTTTTTGATGAAAAATTAATTGTCCTGCCTGTGCCATTACATGGCAGAAAATATCGCTGGCGCGGTTTTAATCAAGCTGAACTAATCGCACAACATATAGCCCTTGAATACAAACTGAATGTTGAGAAAAATATTTTAAAAAGAAAAAAAAACACTCTCCCGCAAACGGAGTTGGCTCGCAGGCAAAGACTGAAAAATGTAGCTGGCGCTTTTAGAGTAAAAAAAGAGTGGCGATCAAAATTGGCAGATAAAAAAATACTCCTCATTGATGATGTGGCTACCACTACCACCACGCTCAATGAATGCGCGCGAGAATTAAAAAAATATAACCCAAAAGAAGTTTGGGCCTTGGTGGTAGCCAGAGGTTAAATTTAGTAAAATATAATAACAAGTTTGTTTATAACTACTAAACCGCAGAGGTGTGATGAGTATTTAAATAATTTTTAATTAGCTCTAAATCTTGCTTGTCTTTAGTGCGTCGCATAGATTGCTTCCACTCTATGACATAGCTTAGCTTGACAAAGGGAAAACCCTGAATAATCTCAGCTGTATCTATTATTTGGGTAACCTTATTAGGTGTAAAATCAAACCATACTGGAAAAATTTCAATATCTCCTATACATATGGAATTATTTGATGCTTTAAAACAATTATCATAAATTGATATTAAAATCTGCCAAATTTCGGGTTTTACAATAAGATCAATATCATCCGCTTGGCGGATACCCCTGATAGCCAATGGCCCACTGCCAAAAATAGCGTATTGGCCTAAGGGTAGGTTAATTTTTTTTAACTGATCTAAATGGTGCATCATATTTAAATATTTTAAATAAAAATAATCTGACGAGTGTTGCTGGTGGAGATAGCTTTAAACTCAACCCATTGAGTGTGAGGTGGTAAAATATTTTTAATTTTTAAAGCCCATTCAATGACAACTAAATTATTTTTGTTGGCAATTAGCTCGTCAAAACCCAATTCTTGAAGCTCTTCAGAAGAAGATAAGCGGTAGCAATCAAGGTGCACTAAAGTGATATGTTGTTTGCCTCGCCGCTTGGCTTGGTATGGCTTGACCAGTACAAAGGTGGGGCTGGTAATTTCTTTTTGAACGCCTAAACCAAGTGCTATGCCTTTGGTAAAATGAGTTTTACCAGTCCCCAAATCGCCTACTAAACCCAAAATCCCCCCTTGTTTTAAAGCGGCGGAATATTGTTTGCCAAGCTGAATTGTTTGTTCAACTGAGTAGCTGGTAATTTTTTGGTTCATGGTTTTAAGATTACCAAAGACAAGGTATAATGTAAATATGGATTACCTTACTTTTTCTTCTATTTGAAAAAGTATAAATCGTTGATTGGTTTCCTCCACCTCCTGAGAAAAAAACTATAATTTAATTCATCATAAAATATGTTAATCAAAAATATAAAAGAGCTGTCCAATACCCCTGAACGTAAATTAATGCTAAAATTGCTTGAGGCCGGCATAGAATCTGTAATGCCGCATAAAATAATGCCAAAGGCAGTTAAATTTAATAAAAAAACCAAAGAACTAAAAGTTAAAAATAAGAACTATAAAATTCAAGGCAAAATTTTTATTATTGGCGCAGGCAAAGCCAGTGCGCTTATGGCACGCGAAATTGAAAAAATAGTTGGTTTAAAACATATTACCGCCGGCATAGTTAGCTCTAAAGGCAAAACTAAGACAAAAAAAATTAAAGTTATATATGCGGGACATCCTTTACCAAATAAAAACTCATATCTAGCAGCGCAAAAAATATTGGCATTAAAAAATAAATACCAAATTAATAAGAATGATATGGTCATTTGCCTGATTTCAGGCGGCGGTTCATCACTCTTGGCTTGTCCTGTTCAAGATATTAAGTTAAGCCAATTGCAACAAACCACTTATCTGTTGATTAAATCAGGTGCAGATATAGAGGAAATTAACGTGGTGCGCAAGCACCTTTCTGCTATTAAAGGCGGACAGCTGGCCAAGCATTTTGCTCCAGCCAAAGTGCTCAGTTTAATTATCTCAGACGTGATAGGTAACCATTTAAGCTCAATCGCCTCTGGCTTAACTACACCTGATAAGAGTACTTGGCAAATGGCTGATAAAATTCTAATCAAATACAAGCTTAAACAGAAATTGCCTAAAAAAATCAGCCAAATTATTCAAGCCGGAGCCAAGGGAAAATTAAGAGAAACCCCTAAAAAACTTCCAAGTTGCCATAATTTTATTTTAGCTGATAATATGACAGCGCTTCAGGCGATTAAAAAAACAGCCAAAGCCGAAAATAAACAAGTCAAAATTGTATCTGATAAAATTTCAGGCGATACTCAAAAAGCTGCTAAAAATATAGCTCTAAAAATCAAAAATATCAAATCTAAAAAAACAATTTTACTTTTTGGCGGAGAAACCACGCCGCATATACCTACCAGAGCAAATGGCAAGGGTGGCAGAAATATGCATTTTACACTGGCCAGCTTAATAGAGTTGGAAAAATACAGCCATAACTTTACTTTGGCCTCCATGGGCACAGATGGAAATGATTTTATCAAAGGCATTGGCGGAGCCATAGCAGATAAGGGCACCATAAAAGAATATCAAAACAGGCATATTTTAGCTAAACAATACTTAAAAAATTATGATAGTTACAATTTTTTTAGAAAAACGGGTAACAATTTAATTAAAACTGAATACACTGGCACAAATGTAAGAGATGTGATGGCATATATCCTCGGTTGACAAAAAAACATAGATCGTCTAAGTTAATATAAATTTTACTAAAAATAAATTTTAATAAAAAGGAGAAGGAAAATGATAGAAATTATTACACTTATGGATGTTGGTGTGGTTTATAACAGTGCTACCTGTAATGAGCTTAAAAAAGATATACAAAATTGTTTAAAACTTTTTAATAGCTTAAATTTAAAACCCCAAATCATTATTGATTTTGGGAAACTTAAATCCTGTGAACAAAAACAGAATTTATTAAATTATCTAAAGGCCATAAGAGTAAATATTAAAATAGTGGCCTGCAATCTAAACTCAAAATCAACTCTGTACAAAGAGCTGAAAGCTACTGGCATAACCATAGCTACAGGTCGCAATGATGCTTTTAAAAAAATAAAAGCTGGTTAATTAGACCAGCTTTTTAAATTTATATATAAATTTGTTAAAACATACTATACCCAGTAATTAAAGTAAACAGCCATGAAATAATGGGTACTATAACTTGAAAAAAATAAAAAATAAAAATAAGTAGAATAATAAAACCGTAACGCTCTAAATTAATTTTTAAATTTTCCATTGAATCAGGTAAAATAGCAAACAAAATCTTAGAACCGTCCAGCGGAGGAATCGGCACTAAGTTAAAAACCATAAGCAATAAATTGGCATAAACAATAATACCTAAAAGTGAAGTAAACGGACCAATATCTAAAAATCTGACCAATAAGCCAAAGAAAAGAGCGGCTGTTAGGTTGGCCAAAGGGCCGGCGACGCCAACTAAGGCAGGGCCCCATTTTAAATTGCTCAAATTGTATGGATTATAGGGCACCGGCTTGGCGTAGGCAAATAAAAAACTACCGCCGGAAATTAAAAGCAGTAACACGGGCATTAGGATGGTGCCCCACATATCAATATGCGCCAAAGGATTAAGCGTGAGACGACCTGCGTGACGAGCAGTTGGATCACCCATTTGGTCTGCCGCCCAACCGTGCGCATATTCATGGATAATGGCTGACGGAATAATGATTAAAAAAAAGAATAACAGCTGATACGCGGCCATAAAACTTGACATTAGAATAATTTATGTTACTATGCATTATAATCTAATAATTAATTTTAATCAAATATGGCCAGAAAATGCGATATCTGCGGCCGGGGACCGCAAAAATCAATCAAACGCTCGCACGCTAATAATAAAACTTTAATCCGTAAATATATCAATCTGCAATCACGGGTAATTGATGGCGCTAAAAAGAAAGTTTGCACTAAATGTTTGCGCACTATGAAAAGAATAAAGGCATAAAACAAGCAACAACTGAACTGAACCCCAAAAAGTAGACATTTTAGTGTCTACTTTTTGGGGTTCAGTTCATATGGCGCTGTTTTTTGGATAATAAAATGTGTGATGGGCAAAAAAGACAATTCCTTGACTTCCCCCCCCTCTCCCTGAGGGGAGGTGCCAAGCGAAGCGAGGCGGAGGGGTGGTAAAGCTCTCCCCTCTGCCGACAAAAGACGAGGACCCGCCTAAATTATCTTAATGGTTCAATTCTGGAGAATTGAACCAGAGAAATAGTTAACCCCCCACAAGGACAGTTCTGCGTCAGCAGGACTGTTCTTGGGTGTTACAATTTCCACAAGGACAGTTCTGCGTCAGCAGGACTGTTCTTGGGTGATAGATCCCTTTGCATCTCACTCAAAAACAGTCCTTTAAATATAAAATTTAAAGAATTGTCCTTGACTCTCCCCTCGCCAAGCAAGGGGAGAAAAAAATAAATTATTCCTTGATTTCCTCCACTCAGCGCGAGGTTAAACACAAAAAAAATAGAGCACAAAACTGCTTAATCAATTGCCATATCTTCCAACTCTTCTTCTTGAATATCTTGTTTAATGGCTTGTTTGATATTTTTCTTTTTTTGCTCTTCCTTTTCTTCCAGCTGATTTTGCTCTTCATCCCTTTTGTGCCTCAAGCCCTCTTGAAGCTCGTCCATAGCTTGGTTGCGCTTATCTCTATTGTTGAGAGCTTTTTCTCTTTTAAGTTCACTTTTTCTAAAACGGCCCTCTTTTTCTTTAGCTTGATTTTTATAATATTCTTGTTGCAACTCATCAGCTATATTTTTAATATCTATATGGCTAACCATGGACTTTCTTTTTTCAGCTTGATTTTGGTTAAATTGGCTGATATCTTTTTTAATTTCGTCCTCATTCATAGTGCTGTAACTGGGGCTGGTGACTAATTTGGAATTAGCGCCAACTGCTCGCTTTAAATTAGATCCACTCACACCTGATTTTTTTTCTAATGCTTGGCGCACAAATTTGGTATAATATTTAGGGGTCATAGAAAAATATTAAGATATTAAAGATATTTATATTATAATAAAAACCAACTCCTAAAGCAAATTATATGAAAACTGCATATTTATTTAAAAAAATTAAAGACAATGTAGTGCAATGCGAGACTTGTGTGCATAAATGCATTATTCAAAATAATAAACGCGGAATGTGCGGAGTAAGAGAAAATCAAAATGGCATACTCAAAGCACTCAATTACAGCAAAGCTATTGTTGCCCATATAGATCCTATTGAAAAAAAGCCCTTTTTCCATTTTTTACCCGGTAGTTATAGTTGTTCTATAGCGACTGTGGGCTGCAATTTTCGTTGCCAGCATTGCCAAAACTATGATATTAGCCAATACACTAAAGATGCTTGGGATGGGGAAATAATCGGCCAACGGCTGAAACCAAACCAAATTATAAAGCAAGCTATAGATAATGACTGTCAATCAATTGCTTTTACTTACACTGAACCAACTGTTTTTTTAGAATACGCTTATGAGACTATGCGCTTGGCTAAACAAAATGGGCTCAAAAATGTTTGGGTGTCAAATGGTTATATGTCAAAAGAAACTTTAGAATTGATTATACCCTATTTAGATGCTATTAATATTGACTTGAAATCATTTAATGAAAAATTTTATAGTCAGGTGTGCGGGGCTAAATTACAGCCGATACTGGACAATTTAATTAGCATAAAAAACAGCCGCGTTCATTTAGAAATCACAACTTTGATTATTCCAACTCAAAATGACAGCCCAAAAGAGTTGAATGATATAGCTAAATTTATAAAGCATAAACTGGGCTCTGGCGTGCCATGGCATGTAAGTGCCTTTTACCCTGCTTTCAAGATGCGCCAACTACCTGCTACTCCAAAAGAAAAAATATTAGAGGCAGCCAAAATTGGACACAAAGCTGGCTTGAAATATGTTTACGCGGGTAATATATAATCAATACATAAGTTAAACCAAGAAACTGCAGTGGGCTGGCTGTATAGCTGTCAACGGGCGATTTGTTGATTGATAATTTCCCAAATTTCTTATCTACCACGCCAAACTGAAGCAGGGATCGTTGGGTGGACGGAACCGGGTCCGTTTTTTATAGTATCTACAATCTCAGCTAAACTATAATTTCCATAAATATAGGCCGCAGCCAGAGCTTTAAAAGCGGATTGGCTTAAAGCATTAGACCAACTATCCAGTCTTTGGCGAAAATCTTGAATATATTTATTTTCAGTAGCCAAATCCAGTTTTTTAGCATAATAAGTATTTTGCAAATTGTAATTATAATTTAAACTATCAGCTGATATAAGGTCTGCGTCATAAAAATCTATTTTTCTTATATCTGTGTTATCGCCACCCTTTAATAGACGGACTTGTTGGTCATTAAATTGGATCGTATGGCTTTGGTTAATAACTTTAATTTTTTTTGATATATATTGAGTATTTTTTAAATCAAGCTGGGTGGTATAGTTAAACTCCATATTTGATAAAGTGGGGGTAATTAAAGCCAACTCCGCAAGATTGGAAAAAGAGATATCATCATGATAGTTTGGCGCTACACCTTGCAGGGTAGCGTGGTACTCTAACCGATTGGGATATTTGGGATCGCTGAAAAACCTATCACCTTTAGCATAATTGAGATAAGTACTAAAATCTTGATAGCCAAAACGATAACTTAAAAGAGCGGCGCCTAAATAAAACTGGGCTCCCAGCCCGACTGGCCTGTCTCCAACTTGAGCTTCAACCATACCATTTTTAAAGCTTACCAGACGTAAATTACGAGTCATTTTTTTGGCTAATAAATAAATCGGAATATTATTGGTTATATCAGCATAACTCAAAAGAGCAGTCGCGCTGACCATATGGTAATGCGGATTAAAGCGCATTAAATAGCTCTCCCTATACCAACCATCTTGGGTAATATCTTGGTCGATAACTTTTGCTACTTTTTGATAAATGAGATGGTCATATTTATTTTTATCAAGCTGGCTAAAATAATTGTCAACGTGGAGTTGATTAACTATATATTGCCAATAAACCGCTGAAAGGAGTGACCTATTAGAACTATCCGTCGCCTGAATACCGCTTAAGATCCTACTTTTAATCTCTTGATAAATTGTCTCTTTTTCGCCATTAGTTAAAATGTGCGGCAGTTGTTGCGTTAGGCTAATAATAGCCATCTGGGCCCAAGCGTCTGAAAATGAATGGCTGTGCTGATTGCGTGAATTAAGCTCATAGCGGGCGTTTAATATAGCGGCTCTTAATTTGCGCCGCGCTTTAATTTCACCTTGGAGCGCTCGGTATTTATAATAAGTGGCCAGACTTAAAATTTCACGGGCGCTTTTAGCGCGCTTAAAATTTCCAACTCCATAACCCGGCGCTTTATAAACCAAACCCCATTTATCTAAATGTTTTGAATAACGGTTGTAGAAATATTGGATATACCCTTCAAGACTATTGCTGGCCTTGGCTGGCTTGGATAAAACAAAAAGATTGCTACTTATTAAAATAGCAATAATAAAAATTATCATTTTTTTATTTCTATAGTTAAAACTACTCTTATATCCAATCATCATACAATATAAAGATCTGGTATTATATAACTATTTTAACCTAAAAATCAAAAAAACGCCACCGGGGCGTGAAAAAATTAGTAAACAATAAGCGAATAAGCTATAGTAAAAGTAATGCATAATAGACTCAATCGTTCAAGGGTTATACAGTTGGCGTGATAAACAAATAAACCCCTACTACTTACACATATACTCAAACGGCCGTGCGACCAGATGGCTATCTGACGATTAAACCATTGCTTATAATTGGTGATTTACATTTTTATTTAATAATAAATTGATAGATCTAATGTCAGTCTTTCTTCCTACCCAATAGATAGTTATAAGCTGCTAAAATGGCTTTAACTCCGTCTCCGGCTGAAATATTATTTTGTTTGTAGAGATCATCGGTCACGTCGCCAGCAGCCCAAATAAGCGGATGCGAAGTGGCCTGGGTTTTGTGATCAACTACGATCTCACCTCTTTGATTTAAGTCTACTATATCTTTAACTGATTCAGAATTAGGAATACTGCCAATTTCTACAAATACACCCTGCAATTTTAAAGTTTTTTCTTGCCCGCTTATTTTATCTTTATAAACCAAACCATCTACCATTTGCTCACCTAAAATTTTCGTAGTCTGTGCATTGTAAATAACTTCTTTTAATTTATCTGATTGCTGAATTTTTTCCGCGGTAATCGGGTCACCTGATAGCTTTTCGCTACGATGCAGTAAATAAATCTCTTTAGCATAAGGAATTAAATCCTGCACTGCTTCTAAACCGGAATTTCCTCCGCCAATTACGGCCACTGTTTTGTCTCTAAACAACGGAGCATCGCAGGTGGAGCAATAGACAACCCCTTTGCCGTCAAATTCTTTTTCTCCCGGAATATTTAACTTGCGCCTGCGCGCGCCAATGGTAACAATAGCTGTTTTGGTCTGATATTCATCTTTTTTAGTGGTAACAATTAGACTATCTGGGTTTTCTTTAACTTCTAAAATTTTTTCCGGCATATTGATCTGGATACCTTCTTGGTCTCTTAAGTGCTCTTCTAATTTTTTAGCTAATTCTATGCCTGCGATAGATTTTTCACCAATCCAATTTTGAATATCATCTGATACCACTGATTGCCCGCCAAATTCCTGGGTAATCAATAATGATTTCATCTTTTTTCTGGCGGCATAAATACCCGCGCCTACTCCAGCGGGACCGCCACCTAAAATAATAGTATCAAACATAAAAATGTTAAATGTTAAATATAATTATGGTTGTGCCTGATAATTATGTATTATAACTCTAAAAATAATTGAGGTCAAATAAACCTCATTAACAATAAAATATTCTTCTAAGACTTAGTCAATCCCCACAAGGACATCTCTGCGTTAGCAGGACTGTTCTTGGGTGTTAAATTCTTTGCCTCACACTCAAGGACAGTTCTGCGTTAGCAGGACTGTTCTTGGGTGTTAAATCCCTCCCACAAGGATGGGATTCCCTCCCACAAGGACATCTCTGCGTTAGCAGGACTGTTCTTGGGTGTTAAATATTTTATACCTTATTTCAAGAACAGTCCTTTAAATATAAAATTTAAAGAACTGTCCTTGACTCTCCCCT
>CAZVLW010000020.1:0-12978 GCA_964628705.1 uncultured Gammaproteobacteria bacterium | reverse complement strand
CAAGCAAGATGGGTGCATCCTGATAATCCAGATAGTTTTTTTCGTGATGGGGAAGCAGATGAAGACAGAGAGTGCGGTAATCTCTATGTTTCTAAATATTCATATAAATTCGAGGAAACATATGCTTATGCTATTACAACTTTATGCGAAGATGGAAGCTACTGTGTAATAGGCACTGATTCCAAGGTTGAGTGGAATAATAAAGTGCCTGATGAAATGAAGGAAGGGAAGCCTCTTGATTATGACTATGTTGGCAAAGTGATCACTGAAGATAATTCAGGTTGTAAGAGTTATTAGATTTAAAAAAAGAACAGATTAAATCCATTTAATTTGTTGAATAGATTTTATCTGTTCTTTGTCGCTTTCCTAGATGGTTATTTAAAAATTTTTTTCATTTTTGCTATATTGTGCGGGTTGCGGTAGATATTTATAATTTCCATAATCTTATACTTTGGGACATTGTATTTCTTTCGATATTTAGTAATTTCTTCCATTTGATATATTTCTTCAGAGTTTTTTTCTGGATTTTTAAGAATCATTTCAAGAACCGTCGCACCCCCACCAAAGTAAAAGAAGTTGCGTACATTTTTAGGCTGAATGTCAACTGACCCACGAGTGTTTATAATATCTATCATTACATAATTAGCATCTTTCCAGCTCCAGTCTTCTTCAATAGCATCAACTAAATTTTTACCGCAACTAGTATATGTCAGCAAAAACAAAGTACCAATCAGAATAAATATTTTTTTAAACATTTTAAACCTCCTCCTTTTTATTTATTTTTGGTAGTTATATATTCTAATTATATTTTAGATTATATTTTACCATTTTGTCAAGTTTTTTATGAAAGTTGTGGATAAAATTGAAAACGACCAATTAATGTTAGAGCTGCAAAGACAGCAGGAATTGGAAAGGCTTAAAAATGAGCAAAAAAATCAAGAATTAGTTTCTGGAGAGTTAGATGACTTTGGAAATCAAGAAGAAATGGCTAATATAGGCAAAAAAAGTTTTGAAAAAAAGAAAGATTTTGTTAAAAAAGGAGCTAAAGTTGATTTAGCAAAAAAGACTAAAAAAAAGACTAAAACAGTTATATATATTGTAAGGATTGTGTTAAGTGGCGGTTTGGACATGATTGCCTGGGCGGCTTTATTAAAACAACATCCACTTTTAGCAATTATTTTAGTTATTAGTTTTATTTTATTGTTTGTTTTTATTTGTTTATTTTTAGTTTTTATTTTAATGTATTTGTTTAATTCTTTCCTTGGTTTTTTGCCAGATCCGGAAGTTTTTATGGGAAAAGATGACGCCGCTTTGAGTCCACAAAATATAAAATATTTTGCTAGATAAAATAGATTATGCTTAATTTAAAATTATTAAAAAGAAATAGATTTATTTTAGTTGCTGTTTTGATAGTGGTTTTGGCTGGTGTTTTGTGTTTAGGCTTTAGTTCTTTTGCTGAGGATGAACAATCAGATACTAATAATGAGAAAACTGCGAGCGACAGCCGGGTTACGGCTGAAGAGCCGACGGGGACTGGTGGAGAGTCATGGCTTGAGAAGCAAATAGCTAAAGGATTAACTTGGATTGTAATAGGGTTGGTTACTTTAGTTGGCAAGCTGTTGATGCTTTTTGTTGATCAGTTAATCGGGATTATTGTTTATAATGATTTTTTAAATGCCAAAGCGGTTGATATTGGTTGGATGGTAGTTCGTGATTTGGCGAATTTATTTTTTATTGTATTGATGCTGTTGATTGCTTTTGGAACTTTGTTTAAGATTCAGTCTTATGAATATAAAAAAGCTTTGCCAAAGTTGATTATAGCAGTGGTGCTGGTTAATTTTTCTAAAACCATAGTAGGTTGGGCAATTGATATCGGTCAGGTAATAATGCTGACTTTTGTCAATAATTTCAAAGAAGTAGCCAGTGCTGCAATCGTCAATGGCTTGGGTTTAACTAAAATGCTTAAACTTGGCAGTGTGCTTGAGGCAAGCGGAGCGGCAATCAGCCATTGGTCTATTTTTGGAGCAAGTATACTGGCCCTAGTGATGCTGATTGTGGCTTGTATTGTGGTTTTAACCTTTGTTATAATACTTTTAGCTAGAATAATTATTTTATGGATTTTAATAATTTTTTCACCAATTGCTTTTTTGGCTTCGGTTATTCCAACCAGTCCTTTGCAAAAAATAGGTTTTTTTGGGCAGTATTGGGCTTATCTGTCTAAGTATATTATAATCGGTCCGGTGCTGGCTTTCTTTTTGTGGTTAAGTTTTTATATTTTATATGATTTACAGCTTGAAACAGAAGATCATTTAATCGCCCTGCATCGATCAGAGCATGGGATAATAGATGAAAACATTAGTTCAGATAAAACACCACCGCAGTATGTGGAATATTTAGCCAGTAAGATGTCAAGCCCGCAGGCAATGTTTGACTATATGGTAACTATTGCTTTGCTTATAGGGGCTTTAATGGTAACTCAGCAGATGGGGGTGATGGGGGGATCGCTTGGTATGAATGCGGTTAATAAAGTCAAGCGCGCTTCTGGTAAATTTTTGAAAAATAGAGGCGTAGGAATGGGAGAAAGAGCAGACCGCGGTTTTGTGCGGGCACAAAAGGGATTGGGCATTAAAAACCCAAGGAGTTTAAGGCCATCAAAGATAAAAGAAGCAAGAAAGTTGCATAAAGATGAGTTAGAGAAAAGAGCTTATGTTGGGGTCGCAGAAGGCAGGGCAGATAAAAAAAATAAACGTTCTGGTATTAAGACCCGAAAGAAAGAGAGGGCAGAAGAAGCTTATGAAAGCGAAAGAGCAAAGGAAATGTTTGGAGAAGAAGAGTACCAAGATCCAAATTATTTAACCAACCAGATAGATAAGACATTAGAGGGGGGCGAAATGCACAAACGGGATAATCAAATTTTTGTCAAAGAAGGTTTGGAACGCTTAGCTAAAAAAGATGAGCTGCCCAAGTTTCTTAAGGCTCAAGGAAAAAACAACACTTCAGAGGGTTTGGAAGAGGTATTGAAGGAAAATTTTGAAGAACCAGAAGCGGCTAAGATTGCCAATCGTTTGAAAAACATAGCTGTAGCAAATAAGAATTCACGGTATGCTGGCATGACTCAAGTGGATACTGAGACAGGCGAAACAGAATTTACAGGTCCAGAAACGCGGGTTAAGGCAATAAAGGAAGAAATTAGTCAAAAAATCCCCCGAAGGCAGGCAGAAGATGCAAGTGTAAATTTATTTTCAAAAGATGGTTATGGAGGTAATGGATTTGATGAGCAAAGTAAAACCGCAGTTTTGGAGTCTCTTGAGGGTCTGGACGAACAGTTTAGTTTTGTGTCAACTGATGTAAAAGCATGGTTAGCTCAAAATCTGGGTGACATTGATGATGAAGCCGAAAACGTTAAAATAACTCCTCAACAGCAAGACAAAATAGTGAATCTTAAAAAGCAGTTGGAAAGAGCTGGTTTTGTAAGCCAGCCCTCATCAGGTGGAGGCCAACAGGCTGAGGGTGGTTTGGAAAATAAAATTCAGCAAAATAAAAACGAAATTAGTGATTTAAAAAATAAACAGGCTCAAGCTAAAGCTAAAAAAGAGGAGGTGCTAAAAGATTCTAATGCTATGGACCCAGAATATAAGAAGGCACAAAGCGACGAAGTTGATTATAAAAGGTCAGCTGAGAAATTGGAACAAGAAAACAAAGCACTTGAAGACGAGCAAGATATCAGCGTAAATCAGCCCAAACAGGCAAATCAGGATATTAGCCAATTAGACCAAGCAGATTTTAGTAATGCTGATAAGGTTAGCCAGGCCATTAATAATTTGGAAGATAAATTAAATCAAGCTTTACAGGATATTGATTTAGATGACCCCAATGTGGAGTTTGATTTTGGAAAGATTAATAATCAAATAAATAATTCTATGAAGAGTTTTAAGGATAGTGTGAACGACAACATTAAAGATAACCAGAAAAAACCAAATTTTGACTTTATGGATTCGTCCGGTAAGTTGAAAGAGAAAAAAGCCCAAGCGGCATTCCTTAAGCAGTTAAAGAGTTTGACTTCTAATATGTCCCAAGTTATTCAGGGGGGTAAATAAAAATATTTATGTTAAATGTATTACCATGGCAAAAAAATGATTTTTTAGATAATGATAATTATCAAAAACTTAAAGAGAAGGTTGGTGATTTGTGGCCTTATGGCAAACCAAGCTCTGCTTTGGATATTTATGAGCAATTAAAAGATAAAGAGGATTTGATAGCGGATTTAGGTGAGCATGAGTTGAGAGAGGGTTATAAGAGTTTGATGAGAAAATTATTTTATACAGCCCTGCCATTTATCAGCGATGATGAGGTGATAGCCGCCTTTAAAAGTAATATCGTAGATAGTTTTAATTTTCAAAATGAAGGGTATGATATACTGGAAAAAATAAAAGATAAATTGTTAACTATGCCGCTGGCAGTTAGGGATAGCTATAAAGCCAGATTAATCAAAGCTTTAGAGGAGAATCAAGAGAATCTAACCAGCACTCAGCTTGACAGGCGCGGTGAAAGGACGACCGGGACAGTTGAAAATTGGCTGACTGATTTTAGGCGCTATATGAATGAAAGGCAGTTGGATCAAAAACTAATTAAAGCTGAATATCTGATTAAATCTGCCAATGCTTCAAGGTTGACTTCAGATGAAAAATTTTATTTAGAGAAACTGATTGATTTATATAACCAACTCCAAATTTCATCTTTAACTATTGAAGGCCTTGAGGGTCCCGAAGTGGTGGACTATAAAGGTCGGACGTATTTAGTGGATAGGGGGAAGATGACTGCTTTAGCTAAACAGAGTCGGGATAAGACTACTCAATTAAGCCAAGCTAAAAGAGGGGGGCAACAGGAGGGCCTGGAAAGAACTCAACCAGTTGGGCAAAAGTTAGGCCATCATAGGGCGGTTGGCAGTGGGTCTGCGCATGGCGTCACTCAAGGCAAATCAAGCGCCTTAGATGATAAGGGAAATAAGTCCGAAGATTTGAAAAATATATACAGTCAATTTTTACAAACAGAGCTAATGAGTAAAGTGGAGCAAAGATATAATCAGCTCCAAGGCAAGCTTAAAAATAATGTAAAAGAAATACGCAATAGTTTTTATCACGCAGTCAATAACAATCAAGTAGATGATGCCTTAGTGAGCTTAATAGTGGCGGCAGAGTCAGCTAAATTGCATCAAGTTTTTGCTGAGGATGAGAGGTTTATTAAATTTTGGAAATCGTATTTATCCAGACACAATTTAGCCAGTCAAGATTTTGAGAAAAACCCCGGGGACGCCAAGCATATTGCTGGTTTTATAAAATATGTGCTTGAAGAACGTTTAAGTTTTCCTCAAAAAACAGCTGTTTTATTTGGCGTATTATTGTCCAATTTAGCCAGACAATCAGGAGAAGTAAAATACCAGCAAATAGCATACGGAGATTTAGCAAGCGGAAAATTTCGCTGGCAAATTTAAGATTTATAATTTAGCATTGATGACTAAATATAAATTTTAAAATATGTTTTTTATTTGTTATAATATATACATACCATGCTTAAAGATAATTTACAAAATGGAATAGTGGTTAAATCAAATGACGGTGATTATAAGCTGTTTGTGAACGGTAAATTAAAAAATTTGCCAACTCACAGAGTTAGCTTGGAGGGTGATAGGGTCGTTGATCAAGTAGCTAAAAGCCAAGCTGAAAACGGGGCGGGGTTGAATAGAAAAAATGAAGCCGAGCTATCAACCCAATTGGAGGAGTCGGAGGTAGCTGCCAATAAAGCCAGTAAGGGGGCAAATTTTTATTTTGATGTAGAAGACGAAGACGAATTAAGACAGCACCAGAAAGGTGCGGATGTTGGTTTTAATGTTCAGTTTAGAAGTTTTACCCAAAATAAAGCGCAGCAAGTGATTCAAGATTATTTTTCAGACAGTGGGCTGGTGGCCAACCAGCAACTTAATAGCATCGTGCTTTCCCGACTTAAGGGTGTGCGCAGTAAAGCCCAGGCGCGTGAGGCACTTAAACTGTTTTTTGAAAAACAAAATAGTGATATAAGTAGTGAGGAGCTGGATAATTTTTTAACAAAAATTGAGGAGGCCAAAAAAGAGATTGAACATATTGCCGCGGCAGGCAAGCTACCTCAAGGGCAAGGGAGGGCACAAGAGAGAGCTACTTTAAAAAGCGACGAGCGGGTAATGGATAATCAAGCTAAGCAGGATAGTATAGACCGACAAGACAACAGGATGGAGTATAAAAAAGAACCAGAGGTGGCTGATAATACACAAATGTCACAGCATGTGACAACTGGTTCGGTAGATGAGTTGCGCAATTTGACATTGAAAGAATTTAGAAGATTAGGCGATAGTCCGCAGGCATCAGCTGAAAAAATTATGGAAAAGATAAATTTATTAGAAGATCAGTCTTTGGTAAAAAAGTCAGAAGGGATTGCCGCATGGAGACAAAGTGGGGTTTATAAAGTATATGTAGAGATTGGTGGCAGGAGTATGGCTGAAAAAAAACCAGTGGAGCAGGTCATTAGAGAATTAAAAGAGTCAAATCAGCCGTTTTTAGCTCCGCAAGAATTTAATGTAGTGTCTGATTTAAATAGTAAACTTTCGTATTAGCCATATAGCCATTTTAATATTTTTTTGGTATTTGATATATTATTTTTATGAAGCGTTTTGTAGCCCCACAATTTATAGATGTGGAAGACAAAATTATTGGCCCAATTACTACCCGCCAATTTATTTTTATGATAATTGGCGGTGTTATAGTTTTTGTATCTTATAAAATATTTGATGTTGCGGCTTTTGGTTTAATCACTTTAGTTACTTTGGGTTTTGTAGTTTTGTTTGGTTTTGTTAAAATAAATGGTAGGCATTTTCATAAATTTGCCGGTTCTATGATAGAAGCTTTGAGAAGGCCCAAAGTCAGAGTGTGGTATAAGCGCATAAATAGTTCTGATTTGGCAAAGCAAGATAAAGAACAAGAGCAAGATAAAGTCAAAACTGATTTTTCTCCGCGTAAGAGAGTTAAGACGAAGAAATTAAAAGATTTGGCTTTGATGGTAGACACAGGAGGAAAATATCAGGGGTAAGCATATAGTTTTATTATATTTATATACATTATTATGGCTAAAAAAAAGCAAAAACAATCCAAAAGTTTATCATCTGACAAGGTGCCAGTTCAGCAATATATAGATATTGCAGAAATTCATGATGACACAGTCATTATGAAAGATAATACATTAGTTTCAGTATTGTTGGTGTCTTCTATTAATTTTGCTTTAAAATCAGAAGAAGAGCAGGAAGCTATTGTGCAGAGTTATATTTCTTTTATCAATTCACTGGATTTTCCTATCCAAATTGTAATTCAGTCAAGGCGCCTGAATATTAATAATTATTTGGACAAATTACGCGACAAGCAAAAAGAACAAACTAATGAGCTTTTAAAGATACAGATAAGAGATTATATTAATTATATAGAAGAATTAGTTGAATTGGGAGATATTATGTCCAAAGGGTTTTATGTGGTAGTGCCTTATAATCCCCAAGAAGGGACTAAAAAAGAGGGTATTTTTAAAAAATTGATTAATTCATTTAAGGTAGTTAAAATGGTGAGTTTGAAAAAAGAGCGTTTTATGAAATATAAACAGGAGTTGGATAGAAGGGTGGGTTTAGTGGATAGCGCTTTGTCCAGTATGATGCTTAATAGCCAACGTTTAGATACCCAGAGTTTGATTGAGCTGTATTATAATACTTATAATCCAGAAATATTTGAACGCCAGCCAATGGAAGGGGTGGGCAAGTTAAGGGTGGAATCTTAAGAGATAAAAGATAAAATATAAAAATTATTATATATTTTACATAGAATTATTTTTTGAAATTATTTAACCATTGAGTCATGTAGTTATTCAATAATTTTGATATTTTATTTTTGATATATTATTATGTTTAATCCCGCGGAAATACAAAAGAAAAAACCCAAGCAAAAAAAGGAGACTCAAAAACCCCAAGATCTGGTGTCTGAACAAAGGCAAGTTGAAAAGGAAACTGAGGCATTGGAGGCGGAAAAAGCTTATCAAAAAGGTTTAGTCAAGCTTAAGGATTTAATTGCCCCTTCTGCTATGAGGGTGGACTCTACCTATCTGCAGTTGAATGATAAATATGTGTCCACTATTTTTGTGACGACTTATCCTCGTTATATTGCAGTGGGTTGGTTTGAGCCAATTATTAATAGCAGTATAACAATGGATATCGCAATGTATTTTTTTCCTATTCCATCGGGTATTATTTTAAAACAGCTAAAGAAAAAAATAGGTAGTGTTGGAGCTCAAATTATGGCAGACAGAGAAAAAGGAGCGCCAAGGGATCCCTTGCAAGAAACTGCCTATCAAGATATTGAGAAATTGCGGGATGATTTAACTCAAGGAGTGGAGCATTTTTTTCAGTTTGGGCTTTATATTACCATTTATAGTGATTCTAAAAAAGAGTTAGATGAGGCGGTTGAGACTTTGGAGACTGAAGTTAGCTCTAAATTAGTCTATACCAGGCGGGCTATTTGGCAAGCAGAGCAAGGATACAACTCAACCCTGCCTTTAGCTAAAGACAGTTTAGAGGTGTATGCCAATTTGAATACCTCACCCATTGCTTCAACTTTTCCTTTTATGTCGTCTGAGCTAACTAGTGATGATGGTATATTGTATGGCATCAATCGGCATAATAATAGTTTGATTTTGTTTGACAGATTTTCTTTACAAAATGCAAATACAGTAGTTTTTGCCACTTCTGGTGCTGGTAAAAGCTATGCTATTAAGCTGGAGGTATTGCGTTCTATGATGCAGGGAACTGATGTGATTATTATTGATCCTGAAAGAGAATATCAATATCTTTCAGAGGCAGTGGGTGGAACGTATATAAATATTGCTTTGAATTCTGAAAGTAAAATTAATCCTTTTGATTTGCCAGAAAGTGTAGATGATCAAAATAAAACAGGGGATGTGATTCGTTCCGCGGTAATTACTTTAAAAGGATTAGTTAGATTGATGGTGGGTGATTTGACGCATGAGGAGGATTCTATCTTAGATAAAGCACTTTTAGAAACCTATGCCAAGCAAGATATTACTCCGGAGAGTGATTTGTCTCAAATAACTCCGCCGATTATGTCTGATTTGCAGGATCTTTTAAATGGTATGGAGGGCGGAGCTGATATTGCCAAGCGTTTAGACAAGTATACCAATGGGACTTTTGCCGGTATTATTAATCATCGAACAAATATTGACCTTGGTAATCAATTGGTGGTTTTTTCAGTCAGAGATTTAGAAGACGAACTAAGGCCGATTGCCATTTATACTATCATCAACTATATTTGGAATATGGTGCGAAGTGAGATGAAGAAGCGCATTTTGGTGGTAGATGAGGGTTGGTGGCTGATGCAATATGAGGATAGTGCAAAGTTTATTTATGCTTTAGCTAAGAGGTGTAGGAAGTATTATTTAGGGTTAACTACCATAACTCAAGATGTGAATGATTTTTTAGCCTCTCCTTATGGGAAAGCTATTGTGACCAACTCAGCCATGCAACTGTTATTACGGCAATCAAAAGCGGCTATTGATCAGGTGTCAAAAACCTTTATGTTGACACAAGGTGAGCGATATCTACTCTTGGAGGCTGGTGTAGGCGAAGGTATTTTCTTTGCGGGATCAAAGCACGTGGCCATAAAGGTAGTGGCTTCTTATACTGAGGACCAGATCATTACTACAGATCCAAGGCAGTTATTGGAAATTCAAGAAGCTAAAGAAGAGTTTAATAAAGAGAACCAACAAGAAGAATAATTTTTAGAGTTGATACCTGTTTATAGAATTGGTTTTTTAAAAATATGTTATTAACTAATGTAATTTGTTTAAACTTATGTCTAGAAAAAAAATAATTATTATAGCAAGCATTTTGGTGATAATAGTATTGGCAGGAGTAGTTTATTTTCTCTTTTTAAAGCAGGGTAAACAAGAGATGCCGGTGGTTGATGTAGGTGATAGACAACAGGACCAGCAAGATGGGTTGCCTTTAGGTGAAGACGAGGGAGATACTCGCCAAGATCAGATAGATGAAAATAGACAGCCCAGCCAGGAAGAAAAAGATAGCAGTAAGGTGAAAAGTAAAAGTAGATTTTTTGTGTCTATGCTTGGCACATATTCACCTGATGCTAATTTTCAAAATATCATTGATTTAAAGCCGTTGATGAGTGGCAATATGCAGGAATGGGCGGATAATTTTATTGAAGGTAATAGGGAAAATGGTAATAATAATGAAACCGTGTCCACCCAAGTATTGAATGCTGAGGTGTTGGAGTTGGACAATGGGTCAGCTTTGGTTTTGGTTTTCACCAGAAGACACAAGACCGCCAACGGTGAGACCAAGCTATATAATTCAGAGGCACAGGTAGAGCTGGTTAAAATAGGCAGACAATGGTTGGTGGACGGAGTTGAGTGGAGGTAGTTTATCAGGAAATAATTTGAATCAACTATATGATTGTTATTTGTTAATTGTGTATTAATTTATGTTAAATGAATTAGACTGGAAAAAAATAGCGTTAGGCATTGTTTTAATTGTTTTAGGGTTGGTATTGTTTTTTGGTATTTTTTGGCTGGTTTTTTTAAGAGATGAGCCCGATCAAACAGGGCCGACAAATGGTGGCGGAGTTGTTTTACCGGGTGGCAGTTTGCCTGAGATTGGCAGTGGCGATGGCAGGATAGTTGGTCAGCCAGGCAGATTAATCGGCGAGGGCGGTGATGAGAGGGGTAGTATCAGTCAGCCGACCAAAACAGCTCAAGGATCATTTACCCAAGTTGAGGGTTTAATTAAAGAGAGAGTTGATGGAATTACCTTTAATCAGGGTGGTTTTAGATATTTAAGCGGTCAGGATAATAGATTTTATTATATTGATAAAAATGGTCAGACAAAGTATAGGCTTTCAGATGATGAATTTCCTTTTGTAGAAAAGGTTGTTTGGGCTCCTGACGGCAATAAAGTGATACTTGAATATCCGGATGGGGCTAATATTGTCTATGATTTTGAAAAAAATAAAAAGACAAGTTTACCAACGGGCGGTGAAGATTTTGTTTTTGACAAAGAGTCACGGAGAATTGGCTATAAATTTATTGGTTCAAGTAAGGAAGATAATTGGCTGGTAGTCAGTCAGGCAAACAATACTAATTCCCAAGCAGTTGAGCCGATTGGCGATAGAGGGCACAGTGTTCAAGTGAGCTGGTCGCCGGATAGCCAAGTGGTGGCACTTTATCACAAACCAACGGGGATTGACAGTGAAGAGGTTTTTTTCTTAGGGCTTAATAATGAAAACTTTCGTTCATTAAAGGTGCGCGGTTCTAATTTTGAAGGCAAATGGTCACCCAGTGGGGATAAAATCCTATATCATACAGTTATGGTTAATAATGATTATAATCCGGTTTTATGGATAACTGATGGCAATTTAGAAAGATTGGGTTCAAATAATTTTAATTTAGGTCTGTCAACTTGGGTTGACAAATGCACTTTTAGTCCAAATAATAGAGAGGTTTATTGCGCAGTGCCAATTCAACTAGGGTCTGGTGCAGGGCTTTATCCTGATTTAGTTAATGACAGCGGTGATGTTTTTTACCGTATAAATTTAGTTAATGGTGTCTCTGAAATGATAGCTTATCCAGTTTTATCAGAAGATCTTGATAAATTTCAAGTAAAAAATTTGTTTATTGATGAGCGTGGAGAAAAACTTTATTTTTGGGATAATTTAACTAAAAAGGTTTATTTTATGAATTTAAAGTAATATGGAGAATGATAAAAAAAATTTATTGTTAATTATTTCGTCAATTATTCTTTTGGTTGGTATTTTTTTTGTGTTAATAATGTCTTTTTTACTTAATGGCTCACAACAGGTTATTGGTGATAACCAGGCAGAAAATTTAGGTGAGTTACAAATTAATCAACCAGATGTATTAATTACATCAGCTGCTAAACTTTATAGCTCAATGGTTAGAGCAACCGATCCTGTTAGGGGTAGGGGGAATTTGTTGATTATGGAATTTGGCGATTATGAATGTCCTTATTGTGCTCAGTTAGAGCCGGCATTGACTAAGATTTTAGAAGAATATGGTGACCAGGTCAGGTTAATTTGGAAAGATTTTGTTAACCCGGTTCACTTAAAGGCCCGTGGAGCGGCTTTGGCTGCCAGATGTGCGGCTGACCAAGGTGCTTATTGGCAGTATCATGATTATCTTTTTGCCAACCAAGATAATTTATCGCGTCAACTGTACGGCCAGATTGCAGTTGAATTAAACTTTGACTTAGCTGATTTTAATAAGTGCTTAGACAGTTCTGAAAAAATTGAGCTATTGGGTCAAGGAATGGAGGATGGTCAAGCTTTAGGGGTGGATGCAACACCTTATTTATTTATTGGTAACGAGAGATTTGATTATGCTTTGAGCTATCAAGAGTTAAAATCAGTAGTAGAAAATCAGCTAAGTATTAGCCCGTAAATGGTTAATTATTAGTTAAAGTAGTTTGATAAATTAATGGGCGGTTATTTTAGAAAGAAGTTTTTTATAATAAATTCCCGTGTTAAGATAACAGGGGTTTTTATTTAGCTAAAGTTTGAATTTAAATTTAAATTTATTTTGAGTTATTGTTTATTTTTTCTCCGGTTTAATTTTCCACCCCCTTTCTCTGGTTTAATTCTCCAGAATTGAACCATTAAGATAATTTAAGGATGACGAACGAAGAGCCAAGGACAGTTCTTTAAATTTTATATTTAAAGGACTGTTCTTGAAGTAAGATGTCCTTGTGGGCAGAGGGTTTAACACCTAAGAACAGTCCTGCTGCGCAGAACTGTCCTTGAGGGAAGGAGTTAACACCTAAGAACAGTCCTGCTGACGCAAAAGAGCCAAGGACAGTTCTTTAAATTTTATATT
>CAZVLW010000019.1:0-13330 GCA_964628705.1 uncultured Gammaproteobacteria bacterium | reverse complement strand
ACTCAGCTTTAGCTGAAGGTAGGTGCACTTGAGTGCACAATGGATGAATTAAGTTGAGCTAAAGCTCTTTAACCCTCGGCTAAAGCCGGATAGAAGTGAAAGGTATGTCTCCTACTCAGCTTTAGCTGAAGGTAGGTGCACTTGAGCGCACTTATAAAGTCAAATCTTTTCAACTCTTAGTTAAGGTAGATAAAATAAAATCCAAAATCCAATTTTCCTAGTTTACTAATTTTAATAATCCCTATCATCATATTCATCCATATAATCTTCAAACTCATCTTCTTCATCATCATATTCCTCTTCTATATCATCAATAATAAAATTATCCTCGTTGTTTAATTTATCTAAATTATTTTGATTTAATTCTTCTATTATAGCTCCCTCTTCTTCTGAATCAGGCTGACCTAAACCGGGTTGGCCTTTATTGGACAAGTTTTCTTTTATTTTTGAGAGTGCTTGATTATTATTTTCTTCCTCTTTTTTTACTATTGGTTTTTGTCTGGATTGACTGATGTCTATCTTATAACTCACCACATTATTAGAGTTGGGATCAGTTCTTTTTTTAACCTGCTCTAAAACCTTATCATAATTAACTATTTCTTGAATACCTGATTCCATATCACGAATAATAATGGTTTTATCCATTAATTCTTTTTGGCCTAAGATTAAGGCTATTTTAGCTCCCGTTTGATTAGCTTTTTCTAATTGTTGTTTAAGTCCATCTTTAGAAAATGCCTCGCCAACTAAAATATTTCCATCAAACAGCTTTTGGTGGAGACGGAAACATTCTTTCCTTGCCTCGTCGCCAAGTTGGGCTATAAATACATCAATTTTTCCATATTGGGGTATTCTAATTTGCCTGTCTCTTAATCTGGAAATTACTCTTTCAATGCCTATGGCTCCGCCTGCTGCCGGGGTGCTGCGGCCACCGATGATCTCGATCAACCCATCATAACGACCTCCACCAGCTAAAGCTGATTGGGCACTCTTGTTGTCTGAATCGGCTTCATAAATTTCAAAGGTAGTGCGGGTATAATAGTCCAAACCCCTAACCAAAGATACATCCAATTCATATTTAATTTGTAAATCATCCAGATACTCAAGCACCTGCATAAAATGTTTTTTACACTCATCACATAAATAATCTACAATTTGTGGTGCCTCTTTAAGGGCAGCTCGGCACGACTCTTCTTTGCAGTCTAAAATCCTAAGCGGATTTCTAGCATAACGCCTTTTACAACTCTCACATAATTCTTTTCTTCTATTAGCTCGAGATAAATATTGTTTAAGTTTCGTGATATACTCAGGCCGGCATTCTAAACAACCAATGCTGTTAACATAGATAGCCGGTGAAAGCCCTAAAGATTCCAAAATTCTATAAAATACCACAATAATCTGAGCGTCTAAAATTGCTGAATTTGAGCCAATAGCTTCCAAATTGAGCTGATTAAACTGTCGAAAGCGACCCGCTTGAGGATTATCGTGCCTAAAAAGAGAGCCAATAGAAAATAATTTAACTGGCTGAGGGCGGTTTAACATACCGTGCTCAATATAAGCGCGGGCTATACCTGGAGTATATTCAGGGCGTAGGGTAACTTTATCACCGCCTTTATCCTCAAAGCTGTAAAGCTCCTTTTCAACTATATCAGTATGCTTGCCTGTACCTTTATAATATAAATTAGTATACTCTAAAACTGGGGTATCAATCCGCTCAAAACCATGGGACATTAGGAGTGGCTTAGCTGTTTCCATAAAATAACGCCAATGATTTTGGTGTTCTGGTAAAATGTCTTTAAAACCTTTTAATAATTGGATTGGTTTTTTGTTCTTTTTAGGCATAAGTATTCTACTAAAATCAAAAATTAAAAATAATAAGTATAAAAATATTACAGCAGTGTTGTAATAAATAACTTTCGCCAGTTAAAAATGTATTTATTTTATAAAAATTTAATCCACCTCATTGCTGATTAATAACTTGGTGATTCAAACATATCTATCCTATCAAAAGGCCAACCTCGTATCCAAGCACGGCCTATAATAGCATCCTTGTGAATTGGACCAAAAACACGAGAATCTAAAGATGAGGAACGATTGTCCCCTAAAACATAATACTCGTCATTACCTAATATCACATCCGCCTCGCCTTGGGTATAAACATCAGGTAAATACTGAGTTTCATCTAAAATATACAAATCGCCCTCGGGCATATTTCCAATTTTAACTCTGCCGTCTTCAATCACCACTTTTTCGCTTGGCAATCCTATAATGCGCTTAATAAAAAACTGGTCTGGCTTATCGGGATAACGAAAAACAACCACGTCACCACGTTTTGGGTCTTCAAAGCGATAGGATATCTCATCAATAATAAGATATTCATGGTCATAAAAGTTGGGCTCCATTGAGGCTCCTTTAACATAAAAGGGTTGTATCAAGAAGTAACGCACGGGAATAATGATTAAAAGTGAAATAATAATCACTTTTAAACTTTCCCAGATAAAATCTTTGACTTGCTCTTTAATGCTTTGGTTGTCTGATGATGAATTGTTTTGAGGATTCATAAATTTGATTAAAGCTAATTATAAATATTGTTTTATCCCATTTGCTGACTTGACGGATGAACTAAAATAATAGTTAATAGGTAATATGGGATATACTCCCATGATAGTGGGTACTTGCTGTATTAACAAGTAAATAAGGTTAACTTTCTTACTTGGTGGGTTTGACAGGAGTTGAACCTGTGACCTCACGGATGTGAACCGTGCGCTCTAACCAACTGAGCTACAAACCCCACTTTTTCGCTAATATTAAATAATTTAAGCTAATCATATCATATTTTTAAAATTGACGCAAGACAAATAATCAGCTAAAATAAAATAAACTATACAAAATTATTGAATTAAGCTGATAGCTGATAGCAATTATGAGCAAAGACATAAATTTGGTTTATTATCAATCCAATATAGACAAACATCAAAAAAAGGGGAAAGGGTTTTTTAATAGACTGGCTAAACTTTTGCTGGTTGTTTTTATTATTTTTTTTGTGGTTTCCTTTTTTCTTTCTTCCCAAGCAATTTTATCGCAAAAAACCGTTGGCCGGGCAATTGGTAAACTGCCCGTGGTGAGCCAAATAAAAACCATATTAGGCGCCAGTGATAAACTGGCTGGTCAAGATGAAGACAGGGTTAATTTTTTACTTATGGGCATTGGTGGGGCGGGCCATGATGGCCCATTATTAACCGATACTATGATGCTGGTAAGTACTAAACTTTCTACCAAACAAATTGCTCTTACCTCTATACCGCGTGATTTATTAGTTAAAATACCAAATAACGGCTGGCAGAGAATAAATCACGCTAATACCTACGGTGAGACAAACCATTATCCCGGTGGAGGTTCTGCTTTGGCGGCTAAAACAGTTGAAGAAGCTTTTGGCATACCAGTTGATTATTGGTTGAGGGTAGATTTTAATGGCTTTAAAAAACTTATTGATGATATGGGTGGCATAGATGTTCATGTAGAGCGTAGTTTTGTGGATAAAAAATATCCAACTGATGACCATAAAGTAATGACCACTGAATTTGAAAAAGGTATGGAACATATGGACGGCACACGAGCACTTCAGTTTGCCAGATCAAGACATGGCAATAATGGTGAGGGGTCTGATTTCGCCAGAAGCCAAAGACAACAAAAAATCATTATGGCAGTTAAAGACAAACTGCTTAATTGGAAAACTTTTACTAATCCCAATAGATTATACAATCTTTATGATAATATTAAAGACAATACCCAGACCAATATTCACCTTTCTCAAATCCCTGATTTGATTAACTTAGCTGAAGAAATAGATTTTAAAAACATCCAACATCACGTCATTGATGATTCGCCCGGCAATTTACTTAAACCCATTATTACACAGGAGGGTGCCCAAGTGTTAGCTCCTAAAGCCGGTGATCTTAGTGAATTGCGTGAATTTACCCAAAATTTATTTGTAATGAACAATATCAAAGACCAAAAAATAAGTTTAATTATTGCCAATGGCACTCAGGTTGAAGGATTGGCTACTTATACTAGTAATATCTTAAAATCTTGGGGTTTTTTAACTAAAAGGTTGATTAATGCCCCCACACGAAACTATGAAAAAACTGTAATTTATAAACTGGATGAACAATCTCCTGAGGTGTTAAAAATTCTTAAAAATAGACTGGCTGCAAATGTAGATAAACAATTGCCCAATAATTTAAAGCCATTGCTTTATAAAAATAATGATACTCAAAATAAATCCTTTAAAGCTGACTTCTTAATAGTGGTCGGAGTTGACCAACAGCAAGTAATTGAAGAAATAAAAGCATGGCGAGAAAAACAAACCGCCTTGCAGTCTAAAAACGGGCAAGCAACCGAGCTAAACGAGGAAACAGAAAAATAAAATTTTATTTACCAACTTTAGTTTGGTTGGCCTATCGCTTTACCGGGGATGGTATTATGAGAATTAAAAAACAGCCAGCACGACATCTATGAAAGATACTCACATAAAAGATACTGCCTATATTAACTGAACTCACATCTCATACTATCATTTTATTGCCAGCCGATTTTGAGAAAACAAGCCATAGAACCATACAATAATATAAATTAATATCTCAAAACAACAATTCCATCTGATAAACCAAACTCTGGAACTAATCTAATTCATTTAATACGATTTTATGTCAAAAGTTGCCATTATAGGCAGAATCAATGTGGGCAAATCTACATTGTTCAATAAGCTTACCGGGCAGGCGCAAGCCATGGTCTCTAATATCCCAGGAACTACAAGAGATTTAAAATACGCTCAAATAAACTGGACAAATAAAATTTTTGGAATAATTGATACTGGCGGTTTTTGGGTGGGACCTGAAGAGTATAAATCCGCTAAGGGTGCACGATATCAGACTGCTGAAGATATTGACGTAGCTATTGAAAAAAGAGCTAACCAAGCCCTGCAAGCGAGTGATGTTGTGATATTCGTGGTAGATACTCAAGAAGGGATTAACCCGCAAGATAAAAAAATAGCTAAATATTTAAGAAAGCTAAAAGATAAAAAAATTATTTTAACTGCCAATAAGGCAGACTCTCCAGCTTGGCGACATGAGGCGCATATTTTTTACAATTTAGGATTAGGTAAACCCATCATTATTTCATCAACTACTGGCTCTGGTACTGGTGATCTACTTGATGAAATTGTTAAATATACAGACAAAGAGGATATTTTACCTGATAATAGCCAAGTTATTAAAGTTGCCATTGTGGGCAAGCCTAATGTGGGTAAATCATCACTATTAAATCAAATTACTGGTAAGGAAAGTGCTATTGTATCCCATGTGGCACACACCACAAGAGAGCCGAATAATGAAATGGTGGAATACCAAAATAAAAAATTATTACTAATTGATACTGCCGGTATCAGAAGACGGGCTAAAATAAAATTGAAGAGCTTAGAGTCGTTGGGTGTTAAAATGAGCTTAAATAGAATTCGGTCTGCAGAGGTGGTGCTTTTTGTAATAGATGCTAGTCAATCAATATCACAGCAAGATATGCAATTAGCAAGAGCTATTGAAAAAAACTTTTGCAGTACTCTGATGGTAGCCAATAAGTTTGACCTGCTTAAGAAACAAAGCCCCCTGCCGGCTGATTTTACTGCCCAGGCAGAGAAATATTTTTATGACAAATTTCCAAACATCTCTTTTGCGCCGATCATCTTTGGGAGTGCCAAAACTGGCTTAAAAGTAAAAAAAATATTAGACTTAATCTTAGAGGTACACCAAAATGCGCAAATTAAAATTAGTCCCAATGCTTTGTCAAAATTTTTAAAAAAAATTATTAAACACATGCCTCCGCCAAAAAAAAGGGTTGGCTTTGGCAGTAAAACAAAAATAGAGCGTGCTTTTATAGATAATTTTCGCCAACTTGGGGTATTGCCACCTACTTTTGAATGCTATATTGGCAATAATCAAAAACTTCCTGATAATTACAAAAAATATATTATCAATCAACTTCGCCAAAAATTTGACTTTATAGGGGCTCCAATAAAATTGATAGTGAAATACAAAAAAGACAAAGAGGGAAACAAGTAAACTAAGCGAGTTAGCTTATGCTAGGGTTTGCTTTCCCGATACGCAGTACGGCCATCTTGAGATATTAAGTATCAGCTGTGTTGAGGTGGTTATGTGTTAAAATGGTTTTAAGGTTAACCTTCTTAAACCCGACTAACAATCAAACAACACTTTGGGATAAATTCAGCTGACGCAGACGCAGGGCCGTTTTTATAAAAAATTTCACTATTAATCCCTGCTTGTATATTTTGTCTTTTAGGTTTGTGGTTTACCCATGAGGTAATTTTTTACTTTTATCTGTTATCTATCATTTATTATTTGAGATTTATTTATGTTTCTAATTATGGGTCTGGGTAATCCGGGTAAAAAATATGAAAAAAGTAGGCATAATGTGGGCTTTATGGCTATAGATTTTTTAATGTCTGTTTATAATATTAAAAAACTAAAGCTAAACAAATCGCTCAAGGCAGAAATGTTACTGGAAAATATATTTGATCAAAAAATTATATTAGTCAAACCAACCACCTATATGAATCATTCTGGACATGCTATACAACACATAAAAAATTATTATAAACTGCAAAATGAAAATATTATTGTTGTTTACGACGAACTAGACCTGCCTTTGGGTGAAATAAGGGTTAAAAAAGAAGGATCTTCTGCGGGACATAATGGCATTAAATCTATCATGGAATATTTGGCAACTGATAAATTCTGGAGAATTAGGGTAGGTATAACCAACAATAAGAGGGAAAAAATGCCGGTTGATAAATTCGTCTTGTCCAATTTTAGTTATTTTGAGCAAAGAAAACTTAAAAAAATAATTTTGCCTGATGTAGTAAAAAAAATGGAACAAATAATTAACTCCGCTCCACACTAAATAATGCTTATAGATATAGCTTATGGTTAACCAAAACTCTACTAATAACAATCTTCAATACAAATGGTATGTAGTTAGTCAAAAGGATGTTTTGCAAAAACTCAAAACATCCAAAAAAGGATTAAGCCGGAAGGAAATAGCCAAGAGACGAGATGAATATGGCTTAAATAAATTACCTGAAGCAAAGGGCGATGCTAAATGGAGAATTTTTTTAAGACAATTTAAAAGTTCGTTGGTTTATGTTCTTTTGGGAGCAGCTATTATTAGTTATTTACTGGGTGATAAAATAGATGCCGCTATTATTATGCTGGCGGTGCTGATAAATGTGATTATTGGATTTTATCAAGAAAATAAAGCGCAAACTGCTTTAAAATCTCTTAAAAAAGTAGTTGTGCATAGGTGCCAGGTGGTGCGCCATGGACATCGCCAAGAGATAAACACTCAAGATTTAGTGCCGGGAGATATAATTTATATTAGCGCGGGTGATAAAATTCCAGCTGATTTGAGGCTTATTTCAGCAACTGGATTAAAAATTAATGAAGCCCCTCTTACAGGAGAATCCACTGAGGTAGAAAAAACAAATAAAATTTTATCAGGTGATCTAATCTTGGCAGATCAAGCCAATATGGCTTTTATGGGCACTAGAGCTACCCAAGGTGAAGCGGTGGGGGTCGTGGTGGCGACTGCCCAAAATTCTGCCATTGGACAAATTGCTGAAATGGTGGCGGGTACCAGGGATGTGGCTACGCCGCTGCAGTATAAATTGAATGTTTTTGCTAAAAAAATAAGTGTAATAATTATTATTATTTGCTTGTTAATTTTTATTATTGGCTTACTTTTAGGATACAACATAAATCAAATTTTCATTACCGCGGTAGCTATCGCAGTATCAGCCATACCAGAAGGCTTATTGGTAGTAGTGACTATGATTTTAGCGGTTGGTATGCAGCGCATCTTAAAGCAAAAAACATTAGTTAAACACTTGTTAGCTGCTGAAATTTTAGGCTCTACCAACGTCATCTGTAGTGACAAAACAGGCACTATTACTGAGGGTGAGATGCGAGTGGTGGAAATAGCCACTTTAAATTATACTCTTGACTTTTTGGCTAAGGAAAAATTCAAGGACAAACCGATGGGTGAATCACTTTTAGAAATTTTAAATATAGTGGCTTTATGTAATAATGCTTATATTGAAAACCCTGAAGAAAAACTTGAACACCGCGTTGTGCGCGGCACGCCTACTGAAAAAGCTTTACTTTTAGCTGCAGAAAATATTGGACTGGAAAAAGGAAAATTAGACAAACAAGAACCGCGGCTGGATGAGATACCCTTTGATAGCAAATGGAAATATATGATGAGCTTAAATAAAGATAGCGAGCACAATAGAAATAATATATACGTTAAAGGTGCGCCTGAGGTGATTATGGAAATGTCAAAATATATTTATTCTATTGATGCTAGTCATAAAAAAACCCAACTCACCTCTCAACATAAGAAAAAAATGATACAAAACTATGAAAATATGAGCAAACGCGGCTTAAGAGTTTTGGCAGCTGGCTATAAGACAACTTCTTTAAAAAATAAAAAAATGGAAGGCGTTCAAAAAAACGATTTTATTTTTGTGGGACTTTTGGGTATTAAAGATCCGATTCGCCAAGGCATTAGAGAAACTATTGAAACGGTGAAACAGGCCGGTATACAAACGGTGATGATAACTGGTGACCATAAATTAACAGCTGAAGCCATTGCTAAAGAGTTGGGTATGGCTCACAAAGAACAAAATATACTGGAAGGTAAAAAACTGGCAAAAATGAATGAAAGTCAACTACTCAAGCAAGTTGAAGATATTCAAGTTTATGCCCGGGTAACTCCTAAAGATAAATTAAAAATAGTTAAAGCATGGCAAGATAAGGACAAAGTGGTGGCTATGACTGGGGATGGAATTAATGACGCACCAGCTTTAAAAAAAGCAAATATTGGCATAGCTGTGGGCTCTGGCACGGATGTGGCAAAAGAAACGGCTGACGCCATACTTTTGGATAATAATTTTAAAACTATTATTGCGGCGGTTAAAGAGGGGCGAGTAATTTATGCCAACATAAAAAAAGTTATTTTATATTTACTTTCAGATAGTTTTACGGAAGTAATTATTATTGCGGCTGGCTTGGTGCTGGGTTGGCCATTAGCCCTGCTGGCAGCACAAATTATTTGGATTAATTTGGTCAACGATACTCTGCCCGCCCTGGCGATGAGCCAAGAGCCGGCTGAAAAAAACATTATGCGAGAAAAGTCAAGGTGTATAAATGAATCGGTTATGGATAAAAAAATGAAAGTATTGGTTATGTTGATTAGCGGACTGTCAGCTATTGGGGCACTCTTTTTATTTTATATCTACTGGCAAAATTCGGGAGATATAATTTACGCTAGAACCATGGCTTTTGCTTTTGTGGCCAGCAGTACCTTAATATATGTCTTTAGTTTACGTGAACTGGGCAGGCCGATTTGGCAAATTTACTTTTTTTCTAATAAATTTTTAATTAGCTCAGTTGTTATAAGCGCTTTATTGCTATTGGTGGCTATTTATTTGCCGCCTTTGCAAAGTATTTTTAAAACTACAGCTATGAATGCTTATGACTGGGGAGCTGTGGTGGGATTGTGTTTGCTTTTAACTGCCAGTATAGAATGGGCCAAATATTACTTCAATAAATCAACTCAATAGTTTATGCCATCTATTTTACTCCATAGCTGTTGCGCGCCATATGCCCCGGCTCCGCTTGAATGACTTAAAAATAAGGGTTTTAAAATTGCCCTTTATTTTTATAATCCCAATATTCATCCCAAAAAGAAATACTATAACCGCCTAAATGAAATAGAAAAAATTATCTACTCTTGAAAAGATTGAGATAGTTGAAGGCCTGTATGAGACGCCCCAATGGTTTAAGTTTACGCGCGGCTACGAAAGTAAACCTGAAAAAGGTAAATGTTGTAAAATGTGTTATTTTTTAAGACTCCAAAAGACTGCTAAAAAAGCTCTGTAACTAAAATATGATTATTTTGGATTAATTTTAACTATTAGTCCCCATAAAACAATCAAGCTCTATCAACGCCATTGATAGAGACTTAAGCCATCAATACCAAATCAATTTTTTTGAGCGCGACTGGAAAAAACAAAATGGCTTTAAACTTGCCTGCCAAATCTCAAAAGAACGAAACTTTTACAGGCAAAATTATTGTGGTTGTGTATTTTCTAAAAAACAACTTAAACATTAAAGTTGATGGATAAGATGTCTTTAAATTTTATCTTTTTACTGCTATAATGTGATTAGTATGAATAAAGATAAATGGCTCAATATAATAGATATGGTGGAGGCAAATTTTGGCATTCAGAAAGAAGAAAAAAATGAGTTGAATAATGCCCCGGGTGAAAAACATATAATTGAATTTAATGGGCCGCTGGGGGTGATTAGATTAGAGTTTACCCAAAAAGCCAAGCTACAAGACGAAAAAACAATTTATTCCAATCGAGTTGGCTCAGAGGTGGTAGTTAATAAAGAATATAGCCAAGATGAAACGGTTTGTTTTTTAAACGCTTATAAATGGAACTCAACCACAGATGAATGGGATGAAATAAATTTAGCCAATTTAAACCTATAATTTAGTTGGTATTATTTTGTAGCCAACTAGTTGGAGCACAACTTAAGATGAATTATTTAAAAAATTTAACCACTAAACATCCGCACTTACATGAAAAAAGATTTATTTGTAAAATATCATTTTAAACAAACTGTAGTTATGGGTGCGGTGGTGTGCATAGCCGTATTTGGTGTGGCTTTAATGGAGAGAGGTTATTTAAGCACCACAGCAAAGCCCCTAAATGGTGAAGTTAAAGGCGCAAAAATAATACCTCGCCAAAAAAATACCGAGCAAGTAGAGAAACAAGAAATTTTGACATATCAAAATAAAGTAAAGAAGATGGTAACTGAATACCTATCACAAAGGTCAAAATATACCAAGCCCCATCAAGATTGGTTGTTTTTGGTAAATAAAACCAGACGCGGTTTATTGGATATTTCAGTGCCAATTGAATACAGAGATGTGCATTTAGATATTATAAACGCGATAGACAAAGATAAAGCCACCCTTAAGGAAAGCTCCCCTAACAAGTTAAACCAAGCCGCTGATTATTGGTATAGTGTATTAGAAAAATATTTTTGGCTAAACTAAAGCATGATAGTTTCAAACAAATTGGCATATTTATACGGAATTATAATTTTTATCTGCCTGGAGTTGAGTTTGTTTAAACCCAATTTGTTTTGGGTGCTGGCCTCTTTGGCTCTTTTTTTTACTATATTTTTTACCTGGTTGTGTGTCAGGCGAAAGTGGAACCAAGATTTTTATAATTTCTTAATTTCTCCATTTTTATTTATCTTGTCAGCCGCTATTTTTTTGTCTTTTTCCGGCAATTATGTGGTTAACCAAATTATTATACTTTTTAGCATAGTCGCCAATACTTTATTTTTTTATCATCTAATTAATTATTTTTTTCACAAACACCTCTACAAACAACATGCCTTATCAAACATCTCACGGGTGATAAATCTAACTACTATATTTTTTTATTTTACAGACATCGCCAACTTGCAAGCTTTTTTTAAAACTTCCATTTATTTATTATTAACACTGACTGCGGTATTGGTTTATCTAATTGTTTATCAATACTTTTCCATAAGCAAAATTCGCTTTAAAGAAAACCAGCTATATATTATAATAAATACATTCATTATTATCCAAATTTTTTATGTAACTACATGGTTGCCGATTATATCTCCAGCAAAAGCTATTTTAATTACCAGTGCATATTATACAGCTACCAGCTTGACGCGACACTATATTGAATCAACTTTGGCTCGCTCTGTTTATTTGCGTTACTCTATGATTACAGGATTGATATGGTTTTTAACATTAATCACCTCCCGCTTTGAGTAAAAGATTATATAGCCGGTCGGGATAAAACCTATCTCAACTGGACTAAAATTCAATCAATTTTATTTTTACCATTTATTTCAACTAAAAGCTTATGTCTAAAAAATTTACCTCTAAACCTATCCGCCAACAAGAAAAAAATAAATCATCTTATGAGGAGTATCCGGATAATGCGGAATTGGACAATTTTTATATGAACAACAACCAAACTATTGAAAAGCCAAAAAATAACACGGGTCAATTTATTATAGTGGCTCTTTTGGCACTCTTGTTTGGTTTTGGCGGCTCAATGTTTTACAATTCCCAATTTGCTAAGCCAGCGGACATTGATGGATCTAAGGGTGATGTACATATTGAAAAACAAGAAAATATAACTGTCACCAATGAGGAGAGGTTAGCTCAAGTTAATCAGCATATAAACAAAATTTTAGTCAATTTTTACCAAAAACCAAATGGCACAGCCGGACCTTTTTACCAAGATAAATACTCACTTGGCAATGGCTTTATTCTTACCAGCGACGGCTGGATTGTTACTTCAGAGTCGGTGATTGAAAAGATTGGCGAAAAAGATTATTACATTTTAACCAGTGACTACAGTATATACGAAGTACAAAAAACAATTGAAGACCCCATAAGCTCTTTGGTTTTGGTAAAAATTGATGCCAATAATCTACCTGTGGTAAAACTGGCAAACAGTAAACAACTTAATTCCGGCCAAAAAGTATATGGCTATATTGCTGACTATCCTTATGCCAAAAACGCCAGTTTACATTTAGCTGATTTGGCGTCAACCGAGCTGGAAGACGTAGTCGCCTCGACTGAAATTGTCAGCCATTTTATATCCGCCCGCGAGGGATACAATCAAAGCTTGTTTGGTTCACCTATAGTTAACCAAGCCGGCGAAATAGTGGCTGTCATCAACAATCAATCAAGCGCTATTAGGGCTGATCTTTTAGAATCTATTGTAAGTGGTTTAAAATTGGGAGTTATTAATCGCGTTTATTTTGGAGTTAGATATATAAACCTAAGCCTCTACCCAAGGGTAAACCAAGATTTTGAAAAAATGCGCCATAGAGGAGCGCTACTTTCTGGCTATCAAGATCAATTGGCTGTAGAAAAAAATAGCCCGGCAGATAAAGCCGGTCTGCAGGTGGGCGACATTATTACCAAAGTAGAAGACGAGATAGTTAATTCAAAAAAAACCTTAACCCAAATTATTCAAAGCTATCAGCCGGGAGATAAGCTTGAATTGACTATTATTCGTGCTGGTCAAGAAAAGGTGGTTAAGGTTGAATTAAGAGAGCTGAAGTAGTAAATATACTATATTACCTTCAATTACGAAATACCCGTGGAGCAAAAAAACAGCCAGTAATACAAA
>CAZVLW010000018.1:8948-13476 GCA_964628705.1 uncultured Gammaproteobacteria bacterium | reverse complement strand
TATGAAGCATTGCTGCAAAAAAGAGCAATAATACCTTCTGAAAGTGTCTCTTTTCTGGCAATATCCACTCCACTTAATCTACCTGATAATATAATTTTTACGCCTTTAGCACCAGCTTTTATAACAGAATCAATATATTTTTTCATAACTCTTCTATAAGGCATT
This sequence comes from uncultured Gammaproteobacteria bacterium, assembly GCA_964628705.1. GTDB lineage: Bacteria > Patescibacteriota > Patescibacteriia > UBA2196 > GWA2-42-15 > CAZVLW01. Next base: position 13,311 of record CAZVLW010000018.1, on the reverse strand, counting down.
CTCTTTTCTATGTCAATGGCGGCATTTTGAGCCACAATACTGGCTGACAGATTAGGATCGGATACTTCTTTGATATTTATCTGAATATTCACTTTTTTTGTTTTTAAAATATTTTTAATAATGTAATTTTTAATCTCTCCAATACCCGCACCACCTTTACCAATAACAATGCCTGGTCTAGCGGTATGAACATCAACTTCCAAAGAATCAGCCGTGCGGCGAATAACTACGCTATCCAAACTGGCCTCTTTAAGCTTATTTTTTAAATACTTGCGAATGGCTGTGTCTTGTTGGCTATATTTAACGTAATCACGCTTAGCAAACCATCTGGAATTCCAATTGGTGATTTGTTTAATTCTAAATATGGTTGGATTAACTTTATGTCCCATGTTAATTATTCAATTAATAAATAATTATCCTGATTTACGACTAAATATTTTACGTTTAGTTTCTTGCTTTGGAGTTTGGTCTTTGATATGTTGTTTGCCTTTATCTTTTTTTGATTTTAATTTTTGTTCTTCATGGCCACGGTCTTTTGATTCACTTTCCTGGTTAACCTCATCTAATGAGCTGACTACCTTAACATCATCTTGATTGACTGACGCTTTGGACTTTACACTTTCTGGAGTAGTGGGGCGAATCTCATCTAAAGTAAGGTAAATATGGGAAGTTCGCTTTTTTATCATTGCTGCCCTGCCAAAAGCTCTAGCTCGCCATCTTTTTAAAACAGGGCCTCCATCTATTCTGATTTCTTTAATAAATAAATTGTCCTGTTTTAAAGAAAAATTATTAACCGCGTTAGAGATAGCTGAATTAATAAGCTTAATAAGCGGCCTGCCGGCACGTTTTTGGCTATATGTTAGAGTATGTAAAGCTTGAGTGACGTTCATACCGCGCACCATTTGTGCCAACACCCTCACTTTTCTGGGTGTTTGTCTTAAAAATCTCAATTTAGCTTTAACTGTCATAATAGTCAGGACTCTAATAATTTACTAATTATTTACTTTGGGCGGCTGCTCTCTCAACTTCCTTTTGTTTTTTACCGCCATGTTTAATGAATTTTTTGGTAAGAGCAAATTCACCCAGTTTGTGGCCAACCATGTCTTCCTCTATTGATACCGGGATATGCTGTTTGCCATTATGTACACCAAAAGTATAACCTACCATTTCAGGAGTAATTGTGCAATTTCTGGACCATGTCTTGATTACGGTTTTATCTCCCATTTTCATAGATTTTACTTTTTTGAGCAATTTTCCATCTACGTATGGTCCTTTTTTAAGTGATCGACTCATAAAACAAATTGTTTAATAATAATTTATTTTTTCTTCTTTTTCTTGCGTTTACGCAAAATATATTTATCACTCCATTTTTTCCTTCTGGTTTTAACACCAAGAGCATGCTTGCCTTGAGCTGTTTTGGGATACTTAAGGCCAATTGGTTGTCTTCCTTCACCACCGCCATGAGGGTGGTCAACTGGATTCATCGCTTTACCTCGCACTGTTGGGCGGATCCCCATATGCCTTTTGCGTCCGGCTTTACCAATGCGTACTAATCGGTGATCTGGATTAGAAACCTGCCCAATGGTGGCTAAACATTTTTTATTGAATAACCTGACCTCACCTGATGGCATTTTTAATTGGGCATATTTACCCTCAATAGCCTGAATGGTTGCATAAGATCCAGCAGATCTAACTACCACGCCTCCTTTAGATGGCTCTAACTCCACATTATATACACTCATACCGGACTGCATAAATGACAAAGGCATACGATTGCCGGCTTGAATTTCTATTTGGCTATCAGAAGATAATATTTTATCACCCACTTTCATTTTAGAATGAGCTAAAACATAAGCCAACTCCCCGTCTTGATATTGAACTAAAGCTATACGGGCTGAACGGCTAGGATCATACTCAATCGCCAAAACTGTGGCTGTGATATTAAATTTCTTATTTCTTTTAAAATCAACTTTACGCAATTTGCGCTTTGCCCCACCGCCCCTGTGCCTGACTGTAATTTTACCACTGTTGTTTCTTCCTGCTTTACTTTTAGTGCTTTTAGTTAATTTTTTTTCTGGTTTTTTCTTGGTAATATCAGAAGATGACACAACTGAAGTCTTGCGTCTGGCTGGGCTGGTTGGTTTGTAAAGCTTAATCGCCATAAAATCATTCAAAAATTGAAGGTAAATTATATAAAATATTTTTTAATTCACTAAATTAGTTTAATTGACTTAATTTAATTATTTAATGGATAGTTAACTTTCATAAACATCAATAGTTTTACCTTGAGGCAGGCTCACAATGGCTTTTTTCCAATTTTTACGCCTGCTGGTTAGACCTCTACCAGAACGAACCTTTTTGCCCAATACGTTGACTATCCTGACTTGCCTAGGTTTAACTCCATAAAGTGCCTCAATTTCTCTGGCTATATCAACTTTATTAGCATAGGGCCTGACCATAAATACATATTGATTAAAACTGCCTATAAAACTGCTTTTTTCGGTAATCAGCGGCTTAATTAAAACATTTCTAAATTTAGCAGTGTCTCCGCTTTTTTGCCTTCCTTTGCTGTCTTTTGTTTTCTGATCAGCGTCCGTTTTGCCTTGCTGTTGGTTGGTTTGCGACAACTTATCTTTAATGGTTTTAGACTTTTTGTCAGCTGACTGAGATGTTTTTTTTCTTTTGCCAAATAAAGCCATAGTTTTAATTTAATGCGTATAATTCCTCAATTTTAGCCACACTCTGCGTATCTGTCAAAATATGTTTGTAAGACAACAAATCATATACATTCAAAGAGTTTACTCCAATAACTTTAATTCCAGAAATATTTCTAGCCATTTTATTGATGGCAGATATATTTTGACTGGCGATAACTAAAATTGAAAGATAATAATCTTTAATATCAAATTTTTTATGGGTGCTATTTAATTCACTCTTGTCTTGTTGGTGGCTCTTGAGATCAGCTGTACCTTTGCCTTGATTTTGTTTATTACTGTTGTGCAGTTTAGTATTAACTTTTAAGCCCATAACTTCTTTTAAATTTGCCAATGCCTCTACAATTTCCTTAGTTTTTTGATTTTTAAAATCAAACTTGTCAACTAAAGTTACTTGCTTATCTTTAACTCTATCTGAAAGGCAAATTAAAATGGCTTTCTTTTTCATTTTTTTGTTTAATTTTTGTGAATAATTCCTATACTTGGTAGGCCCAAAAGTGACTCCTCCACCAACCCATAGGGGTGAGCGAATAGATCCATGCCTGGCACGGCCAGTTCCTTTTTGACGCCATGGCTTACGACCACCGCCCCTAACTTCTCCCCTGCCTTTAGTGTGAGCATAATTTTTTCTGCTATTTGCCATTTGTGCTACCAAAGCTTGGTGAACTAAATCTTGATTGATGGGTATATCAAAAATTTCAGGATTTAATTCAACATCCTTGACTTTTTCGGTTTGTAGATTGTAAACTTGATATTTCATAAATTAACTAGCTTCAATGGTTGAATAACTTGATGATTAAATGGTTAAGTGAATATGTGTTTATCGGCTAAATTATCTTGATCTTAGTTTTAATTTTAGATATCGCCTTCAACTCAATCCTTGTTTGATTTCTCAGTTTTGGATTCAACATTTTTATCACCCTTAGTTTGTGCCTCGCCAGCTGAAGTGCTTTTTACTTTCAACTCGCCAGGTGCTGTGATATAAATCAATCCTCCTTTTGCTCCTGGCACAGCCCCTTTGATATATAGCAAATTGTTTTGTTTATCAACTTTGGCCAATTTTAAATTCTTAACAGTAACTTGTTCATTACCGGTATGGCCGGGCATACGACGGCCGGGAAAAACTCTATTTGGCTCTGTGGGTCCAATTGAGCCAGTGGCGCGCTCTTGATCCTTGTTACCGTGAGTAGCGCTTTGGCCATGAAAGCCATGCCTCTTAATTACACCTTGAAACCCCTTACCTTTAGAGCGTCCGATTATTTTTAAACTATCACTCACCTCAAAACTATCCACATCAATAATATCACCCCGCTTTAAGTCAAGACTATCGCTGTCGGACAATCTGAATTCTTTTTGGAAAGCAAGATTGCCAAATTCTTTGACTTGTTGTTTTTGCGCACAATTTAATTTCTTTTTACCCGGCAAGCCAACTACCACTGCATTATAAGCATCTTTAAGCTCATTAGTTTTAACCCTCAAAACAGTACAGGGTCCAGCTGAAACTACTGTAACTGGAACAACTTCTCCACTCTCTGGGTTGAAGATTTGTGTCATTTCTTTTTTGATACCAAGAATAAATTTCATAGTTCGAGCGTTTAATGAGGAGTGAATAGTTTCACTCCGAATAGCGAGAACGGGCAATTGCAATG
>CAZVLW010000018.1:0-8848 GCA_964628705.1 uncultured Gammaproteobacteria bacterium | reverse complement strand
TAGCGAGACCAGCAATGCCCAACACATTATTAATAATTAAAGCTAAACTTTTAAGGTGGGTTGACATTAAAAGTTTGGCTTTAATGAGGAGTGAATAGTTTCACTCCGAATAGCGAGAACGGGCAATTGCAATGTCGAGCGTAGCGAGACCAGCAATGCCCAACACATTATTAATAATTAAAGCTAAACTTTTAAGTAAACAAAAAAAATCTAGCTAACTTAAGCCAGAAATTAAACATAAAACTTAATTGTGCACAAATTTTGATGTTTAGTTTCTAGTAAGTTGGTTTAACCTGACCAAGAATTACAAATGGTTTCTTGCTCATGATTTGATAAATAGAACAAGATCTTATTTGGATTCCTTCAGATTATTAAAGAATTTAAAAAATTCTTTGAAATAATTTTAACAATTTCTATATGTTATATAAATTATCTAAAAATGTCAAGTTTACATTTTAATTTGCACATCAACACCGCTTGGTAGTGATAAATTAGTCAAATCACTAATAGTCGACTGTTTGGGCTCATAAATGTCAATCAAACGTTTATGGACCCTCATTTCAAATTGTTCACGTGAATCTTTGTGGACAAAAGTAGAGCGGTTGACGGTATATTTAGAAATTTGAGTGGGTAATGGAATCGGCCCTTTGACTTGAGCTTGGCTTTTTTTAGCGGTATTGATAATAGTTTGCGTAGCTTTATCAATAATTTTATGATCAAAAGCGTGAACCTTGATTCTAATCTTGGGCTTCTCCTCTTCTGCTTTTACTTGATGTTTTTTTTGTGCGACTTGTCTATCTGCCATAACTATATAAAAAAATTATTTACTAATAACTATTGCGCAAAATATGTCCCGCCCAATATTTGATTGGACGGGACAAGATTTATATATATTACTTCAAAATCTTAGTTACCACACCCGCGCCGACTGTTCTGCCACCTTCACGAATAGCAAATCTTTGTTGCTCTTCTAAAGCTACTGGCTGAATTAATTTAACCTTTAAGTTAACTGTATCGCCGGGCATAACCATCTCTGAACCCTCTGGTAATTCAACCTCTCCGGTAACATCAGTTGTTCTAATATAAAACTGCGGTTTATATCCTTTAAAGAAAGGGGTATGTCGCCCACCTTCTTCTTTAGATAGCACATAAACTTCTGTTTCAAATTCACTATGTGGTGTAACTGAACCCGGTTTTGCCAAAACTTGTCCCCGATAAACGTCCTCTTTTTTAACACCTCTTAGTAAAATACCTGCGTTGTCTCCAGCTTGGCCTGAATCAAGTGATTTGTTAAACATTTCAATACCTGTCACCACAGTTTTGGTAGTATCTTTAATACCTACAATTTCTACTTCCCCATTTAGGTTAATTGATCCTCTTTCAATTCTACCAGTAACTACTGTACCCCTACCTTCAATAGTAAAAATATCTTCAATAGGCATCAAAAATGGCTTATCAGTGTCTCTTTTTGGCTCTGGAATATACTCATCTAAGGTTTTAATAAGCTCACCAACTGCTTTAACGTTTTCACCATCCTTAGCTTCTTCTAAAGCTTTAAGGGCAGAACCCCTAATAATGGGAGTATTATCGCCGTCAAATTCATACTTTTTAAGTAAATCTCTTACTTCTTCTTCAACTAAATCAATCAACTCAGGGTCATCAACTTGGTCTGTTTTGTTTAAGAACACAACAATATTCGGCACACCAACTTGCTTAGCTAACAAAATATGTTCCCTGGTTTGAGGCATCGGTCCGTCAGCGGCTGAAACGACTAAAATAGCGCCATCCATCTGGGCCGCACCTGTAATCATATTTTTAACATAGTCAGCGTGTCCGGGACAATCAATATGAGCATAATGTCTGGCATCAGTTTGATACTCCACATGAGCTGTGGCAATAGTAATTCCACGCTCTTTTTCTTCTGGAGCGTTATCAATTTGATCAACTGTCTTGTCTTGCGCTTGACCACCCGTTAGTTTGAAATATGCAAGTATAGCCGCAGTAAGTGTTGTTTTACCATGGTCAACATGACCAATAGTACCCACATTAACGTGGGGTTTTGATCTATCAAATGCTTCTGGCATAATATACGTATCTTTAGTGGCCCCCATCTATAGGGGTTACAAGCCAGCCACTAAGATTAATTTATTAATAATAAATAAATAATAAAAAACTTACTAATTTTCAAGGGTAGACTATATACCAGAAATGTAGCTTTCTGGTATTTTATCCCCCTAAACTGTGGATTATTTATGGTTTTAAGTATAACAAGATTATAAAAATTGTCAAATCAAGAAGATTAATATATTGTCTTAAAAAAACCAAAAAATGTTACTGAGAAAATTTTATGGATTAATAGTGAAATTATGATTAACATTCAAAAACAATTCTCTTGTGAGGGCTGTTGGTTAACCACTTTGCGCGTCCGGTGGAGGTGGCACATCGTCATAATCTTGATCAGTATCAGTGCTTTGCTGTTGGTTTTCTTGTTGATTAAAAGAGGTATCTAGTGGATCAACATAGCCAAAATTATTTACTCTTGACTTTTTTTGTCTATCTTGATGTGGTTTTTGTTGTTCTTGCCTGTCTTGGCTTTTAGCTTGATCAGCTGAAGTGGGAGGATTGTCAAAATTATGTTGAGCTTTATGACTTTGCATATCTGCTGAAGAAAATGGATTTTCATCTTTAAAATTAAAATCTTGCCGATTGTAAATATCTTGATTGATCTCTTGTGGTTGCCAAGATTGTTCATCTTCATAGTTTGTCTGTTGAGTGCCGCTTAACGGATTGTTTTCATTAGAAGAGGGGTGGTCCTTTTGCCGACTAAATTCTGGCGATACTGATTTATGATTAATAGACAAGTCTTCAAAAGGATAATCATCTGGGATATATTCTTCTGGTTGTTCATCAAAAGATTCATAATGCGGACCATCATCAAAAATAAAAGGTGGCTCAATACCTTTTTCATCTTTTTGTGCTTGTCGCCATAAAGCGATATCACGGTTAATTTTATCTAACAGCTGAACTTCGCTCATTTGACTGATTGGATTTCCCTGAGTAATTAAACGATTATAATCATCCAGAGAAATTACTACAAATTCAGCGTTATCTTTAAGCACAATGACTTTCTCGCCATTTTGTTTGACAAATTTAATAATTTTTTCAAACTGGCCATCCATAGATAGTAATTTGATATTTATAATGTATTTATACTTTAACAAATAAAGTTAATATTAGCAAGGTATGGGAAACAAAAATAAAAATAGTTGTATTGATTTACAAATACTAACTAACTCTTTCTCTTTTAAATTTCACCTGGGGTATTTTTTGGCAAACAGGGCAATAATAAAAAGAGGTGCGTTTAACTTTTTTATAGCTTATTTTCCCCACACCACAATTGGAGCATTGCCTGCCCGTTTTACCATAAGATAGTAAAAAGCTGTTAAAATTGCCTTTAATACCGGGCAGATCCATCCCTCCATGAACGATGGAGCGACGAATGGTTTTACCCAGATAACGAAAGAGTCTTTTCTTTTCCGCTTGCGCCAATCGCCTAACACTGATTAAAGGGTGGACTCTGGCAAGATAACAAATTTCATCTACGTATGGATTACTTATACCAGCTAAATAGTTCTGTTTGAGTAAAAATTTTTTTAAAGCAGTGGATTTGTTTTCTAAAATATCTAAAAAAATATCAAAATTAAACTTTTTGTCTAAAATATCGGGTCCAAAGCTGTATATAAATCTTTTATAGTTGTCATCTGAAAGCAAACTGACAAAACTATGTGCGCGCTTGGTTTTAATAATCAAATTTTGATTTTTAAATTTTAAAACTAATCTGGCATATTTATCAAAATTTTGCTGAGTGCTCGCTCTTAGCTCAAGATAAACATTGTGCTGGCAGTCAATAATTAAATAAAATCCGTTTGAAAACCGCATTTTAATAAGCCGACCATAACTATTAAAATTTTTTACAGACAAATTGAGTAGCAACTGGGGTATAAATTTGGTTTGTATATGGGAAGACTCAAAAATCCTGTCATCTAAAATCTCTATATCTTGAATTTTATGGGCTATCAACTGATGGTTTAGATGGCGCGATAAAACATAGGTTTCTGCTTTAGAGTACATATAATTAAAATTCAATTTTTAAGAATTTTATAATAAATAAACTGTTTTTGATGAAAAACAAATCCAGCTGCCAAAACTCCCAAAACACCGAAAAACAAATCTATTATAGTATCGCCAAAACTTATCTGTAATAACGACAAATTATAATTCACCGCTAACCAACTATCCCAAAAAAAATCATAGATTTCCCAGGCTAAACCAATTAAAAAAACTGCTATTACTAAACGTAGTAGAGTGTATGTTAAATTTATTTTTTTTAATATAAATAGACTTATCATAGCGGCGGCAAGACCTCCTAAAAAATGCATAATTACATCATAATAGATAAGATTTTGATACAAATCCAATACCATACCAACTATGTGCATAGTTAAAATAAAGATTACGCTAACGAATATCAACATAATCAAAAAGTTAAAAATAAATCAAATCCGGACTAAGTGATCCGGATTTGATGGTAGCTGGATAAGGGTATAGTTATATATAAATTTGAATATCAGCTTGTTGCTTTAAATTATTGATTAGCTCATTTATTTTTTGATTTATTTTTTGCTGTCTAATTTGAGCTTCAATTTGACCTCGGACGTCTTCAAGAGTCGGGGCATTTTCCTGCCCTGAGGCAAGTTGATTGTAAAATTGTTCTATTTCTTGGTCACTCACGCTAATGGAGCCCGTGTCTACGTTGGCTTCTACATATTTTTCAATAGCTAATTCACGGCTGATATTGGTTTTTAAACTTGCTACATCAGTATTATTTTGAGCTAAAGTTTGATTAAATGCCTGCTCATTTTCAAAACGTCCCTTAATGGTTTCAAATTGCTGGTCAACTTCTTCTTGGCTCACAGTTATATTTTCACTTTGTGCTGCTTGAAAAATTAACTCTTGGTTAATTAAATTAGTCAATGCTTGTTGTTTAGCTAACTGCTTGTTTTCCTCTGTTTGCTCTAAATTGGGGTTACTCGTTAAAAGCTGGTTATGAAGCGCGTTGACTCTATCCATACTAATGGCTACTCCATCAACTTCAGCGGCTACTTGCTGCTGAGTGGGGCTGTCTTGTTCTACCTCGTTAGTAGGTGTACCACTTGATTGTTTAGATAGGTTCAAAAATGATCCACTAGCTATAGCATAAACCACAGCAATAATAATTATAGCTACAACAAAAATTATCAAAGCCCACCAATTTTTATTCTTAGAAAAAGGGTTTTTAGGAGATGGACCGGAATTCCCTAGAGAGCCCCCTTGCGATCCTTGATTTTTAGATTGCAAAGTATCATCCATAGAAGGTGTTGTTTGACTGGATTTGTTTTCTTGTGTATCTTCTGGCATATATGTTAATTAATTAATTGTTAATAGAACTAAACTTTATATAACTTAGTTTAGTTAGCTTATTTATATTATAAATTATAACATGAATATTGTAAACCAACAAAAAAGTCAAAAAGGAATTTCAATAATATCTTCGTCTGGATAACTGTCAAGTTGACAGAGGGTGTAGCTATCTTCTGGCAATTCTTGAATAAAACGCGAAGGTTGGCTCAAATTTCTAGCGAATTGTGGGTGGGTTAGATACAAATTGTCTTTGGCACGAGTAGTGGCTACATAAAACAATCTTCTCTCTTCTTCTAATTTCTGTGGATCATCAAATACTTTAGCATGTGGAAAATACCCTTCAAGTAAACTTATCATAAAAACCACCCTCCACTCCAATCCTTTGGCTTGGTGGATAGTAGAAAGTGTAACACTTAGCTGGTGTGTGTCTAATGACGAAGTGAAACGTTGCGCCTTAAAATTTTCTGAAAGTAAAATATCTGACAAGAATTGATTTAATGATCCATAGCGACCTGAAAAATTACTTAATTGCCTTAGATCTTCTAAGCGTTCTTGATAATTGTCAAAGACTGCTTTAAGGTAATCTTCATACCCGGCTTGAATAATATAGTCAATAATTTGGCTAATACTATTTTTATCCAATTTTAATAAACTAAGTATACGCTGAGTCGTTTTCTGCCAGCCGCGCATCGCATGGCTGGTTAACCCCGCTACTGGCATCTGGGCTAATTGAGATAAGTCTGATAAAGAATCTATTTGCGACCATATCTTTCTAAGACTGGCGGGCCCCACTTGGTCTTCTTTCAAAAGCACCCTTTGCCACGCCAACTCGTCATTGGGGTTGGCTAAAATTTTTAAATAAGCTAAAACATCTTTAATGTGTGCCTGCTCAAAAAAACGCAACCCGCCGCGCATTTCATAAGGAATATTTCTTTTATTCAATTCTAATTCTAATTCAAGGCAGTGAAAATGGGAACGAAAAAGAATAGCTATTTGTGAAAGATCCACACCCTCTTCATTTTCCAATTCAAGAATACGCTGAGCAATAAAACTGGCTTGTTCTTCAGCATCAGCTAAAGCAGCCAACATTGGTTTAGCCCCAGCGCCACGCACACTTTTAAGTTTTTTGTTAAACTGAGCTTGATTATTTAAAATAGAATAATTAGCCAAGGCTAAAATTTCATGGCTGGAGCGATAATTTGTTTCCAATTTGAATAGTTGGCTATTTTTAAAATGTTTTTGAAAATTAAGAATATTTTTTATCTCTGCTCCGCGAAATGAATATATACTTTGTGAATCATCACCCACTACTAAAATATTTTGGGACTGGCCGGATAATCGTTTAATAATTTGCCCTTGCAGAAAATTAGTATCCTGATACTCATCTACTAAAATATATTCAAATTGCTGGGAAAGTTTATTTTTAATAGGCGGGTGGTGGATAAGCAATTCATACCATTTTAAAAGCAAATCATCAAAATCAACTAAATTGCCTTGAATTTTTTTGTTTTTGTATGCTTTAGCAATATCTTCAATTATAGGTATATGATTTTCTTCAATATTGAGGAAAAAGGTAGCCACTGTTTGATCAATGGGTTTAAGAGTATTGGCTGACAGGGAGATAATTTTGGACATTAAATCAGCTTTGGGGAAACGCTTATCCTTTGGAGCTTGGGTGGCTAAAATTGATTTTAGCAGATCTTTACTATCTTCTTTATCCAAAATAGTAAAATTATGGTTCAGTTTAACGGCTTTGCCATAGCGCCTTAATAAACGGTTGCCAATGTGGTGAAAAGTGCCAGCCCATAGTGATTTTTCTGTCTTGCCTAAAAGTTGCTCAACCCGACTGATCATCTCCTTAGCCGCCTTTTTGGTAAAAGTAACCAATAAAATTTTATCGCTCTGAACTCCAGCTTCAAGCAAATAAGCTACCCGATATACTAAAGTTCTTGTTTTCCCAGAACCAGCGCCGGCTAAAACTAAACAAGGGCCTTCTGCTTGGGTAACTACACGGTATTGTTGTGAATTCAATCTGGATGAGTAGTCAATTTTTTTTGTTGGCTGAGAGTTGCTCTTAGCTAAATTTGAATATACCATATCTAAAAAAATTATTTATGACTTTGGGTGTTTTTTTAAAAATTTAACTGCCAAAAGATTAGCTAAGGGAACTGCTAAAATAATACCTATGGTGCCAACCAAAGTGCGCACTATTTCAGTGGCTACCATTTGATTGTTAATAATTTGGCTAAATGTCTGATATGGCGGCTGATCTAAGGCAAATAAAATTAAAAGCGGTAAACTGGCACCGGCATAGGCAAAAAATAAAGTATTCGTCATTGAGCTAATATGATCAATACCAACTTGAAGAGCGTGTTTGTATAGCTGACGGCTCTTTAATTTGGGGTTGGCGTGTTTAATTTCTTGGACTACTGAAACTTGATTAATCACGGTATCATCCAAAACACCCAGGGCTCCAATAATAACACCCGCCAAAAAAAGCCCTTGTAAGTTTAGCTCAATTGAGCCTAGACTCATTAAATATAAAGCTTCATCAGAGCTATACCCACTCAGCTTGGTTAGTGCAGTAAATAAAATAGACAAAAGCCCTATCAAAAAAAGAGAGATAATAATTGAGGAGCTAATAATATGTGACTTACGGTTGATGCCTTGGGTAAAATAAACAGCAAACAGCAAAATACCTGCGCCGCCTATAAGCGTAATCAACAACGGGCTATACCCTTTTAAGATAAAAGGAATAACAAACTTCAAAATAATAATAAAACTAAACAGCAGTGATATTAAAGAGCGCACCCCCTTCCATTTGCCGAGTAAAATAACTCCTAAAGCAAAAACTAAAGCCAATAAATAGAGTTGATTGGCACGCCAATAATCTACCACATAAAAAACATCTGAACCTTGGGTATTTTTTTGTTTGACAACTTTGACCACATCCCCTTGTTGGTAGGTATTTTGTGAAGTGACCTGTAATTCATCTATGCCTTGATATATAATCTGCTTGTCTTGATGGTCTCCCGTTAATCCTTTGAGTCTTAAATTCTGCTCAACATAATCATTGCCAAATTCATCTTGTTTATCTTCAGTTTGCAATACTTGAATAACTTTGGCTTTAAAAATATCTTGACTGCTAACTTCAGTTGGTGCTTGGCTGAAGGCAAATTGAGGCAAAACTAAAAAGACTGCATAAATAGATAAAATTATAATTTTTCTAAGCATAAAAAATATATAAGTTCCCTTTTTAAAAAGGAGTTTGGCAATAACTAAACTACTCGGACGGTCTGCCTCCCGAAGGGGTGGTGAAAAACCACTCCCCTCTGCCCCGACTTTGTCAGGACATCTCCCCTCGCCAAGCAAGGGGAAAAAAGATGTT
>CAZVLW010000017.1:0-13743 GCA_964628705.1 uncultured Gammaproteobacteria bacterium | reverse complement strand
CCGTAAATTATCTTAATGGTGCAATGTTGGAGAATTGAACTAGAGGAAGGGGAATAGGGGATTGAAGTGGAACATAACATTCCTTGTTTGTTAGTTATTAAAATTTGTTAACTTAGGTTGAATAATGTGATATATTTTTTAAAGCTTAATAAAAATAAAATTAAATTTTGGAGGAACTAAAATGATTAAAAGTATATTAATTGTAGATGATGAAATTGATATTCGGGAAACAATAAGTGATTTTGTTACTAATTTTTTAGATATATGGGATGTAGTGACAGCCGAGAATGGAGAGACTGCAATAGATTTATTACAAGAGAAGGAACCGGTAGATTTAATTATTACTGATTTTAATATGCCGGTCATGAATGGTTATAAATTAGTGAAAAAAATTAAAGCTTCTGAATATGGTTTTGCGGATATTCCAATAATTATGGTAACTGCTATTGAATCTAAAGAGCAGGAAAACCTAATTCAGGAATTGATAACTGATAAATTGATTTTAGGGAAACTCTCTAAGCCAGTGGATTTTTATCAGTTAAAAAATTTAATAGAAAATATTTGAAAATATAGCCCTGAGTGAAGACTCAAGGGCTTTTTTATTTTTTAAAAAGCCACTAAACAGCTTTGTTTAGCTGAGTAATTTATCAATAAATATAGAATTGCAATAGTTTAGTTGCTATTTTTTATAATTCCAATGATCTGTTTTTATTTTTTGATTGAATATCAGCTATGAATTTTTCTTCTTTAATTTCCTCTACTTTGTCAGAACCCCGTTTTCTAACATGTAGATTGTCAGAATTCATTTCTTCATCGCCAATAACCAACATATAAGGTATTTTTTGTTTGATGGCGCGTCTGATTTTATTACCCACAGTTTCGTTTTCAGAATATGTTTCCACCCGTAGGTTTTGTTTTTTAAACTGGTTGGCGAGTTTATCGCAGTATGCTTGATGGTCTGACCCAACAGGTATAATGACAACTTGAGTGGGGGCTAGCCAAAGCGGAAACTCGCCGGCAAAGTGTTCAATTAGAACTCCAGTAAAGCGTTCAAGTGAGCCAAGCAGGGCGCGATGGAGCATAAAGGGGCGCTGTTGGTTGCCTGTTGGGTCAATGTAGTTCATATCAAATCTGTGTGGCAGATTGAAATCAAGCTGGAGTGTTGAAATTTGCCATTCTCTACCAACTGCGTCATAGACTTTAACATCTATTTTAGGTCCATAAAATACAGCTTCCCCTGATTCTTCTTCATAATCCCAGCCAGATTGTTTGAGGGCTCTGATAAGCCCATTTTCAGCGATTTCCCAATCTTTATCAGAGCCGAGGTATTTAGCTTTGTCTTTTTTATCACGCGTACTTAGGGCTACTTTGAATTTATTAAAACCAAATGTTTCCAAAACATATTTGGTTAGGTTGATGACACCTGTTAGTTCTTGAGTTAGTTGTTGTTGGGTGCAGATAATATGTGCGTCATCTTGGGTAAAGCCACGCACTCTGGTTAAGCCATGCAAGGTGCCAGATCTTTCATAACGGTAAACCGTGCCCAATTCAGCATAGCGAATAGGCAGATCACGGTAACTTTTTAGGTCGCGTTTGTAAATTTTTACATGCATGGGGCAGTTCATCGGCTTGACATAGTAGTCTATACCATCTATATCCATAGGTGAGTACATACTTTCTTTATAAAATCCCAAATGGCCTGATTGTTCGTAGAGTTTGTATGAAGCAATATGCGGAGTGCGTATGAGCTGGTAATCTTTTTGTTGGTATGCTTGTAAAATAAAATTTTCCATTTGTTGCCTTAGGATAGCACCTTTAGGTAACCATAGCGGGAGGCCGGCGCCAATTTCTTCATCTATCATAAAGAGATCTAAGTTTTTGCCAAGCTGGCGATGGTCTCTTTTTTCTGCTTCTTTTAAAAGTTCAAGATATTTTTGAAGTTCGTCTTTTTTTTCAAAAGCAATACCATAAATACGTGTTAACATTGGATTTTTTTCATCACCGCGCCAATAAGCACCGGCAATTTTATTTAATTTAAAATGGAGCTTGGCCAATTCTTTAGTAGACTCAACATGCGGTCCTCGACAAAGATCAATAAAATCACCTGTTTGATAGATAGATACATTGCCGTCTTGTTCAACTTTTACTTCATCATCTTGAATTTTAGTAGTGCCTTTGGTTTGGATATCTTTAAGTAGTTCAACTTTATATGTTTGGTTCAACTCATTGAAGAGTTTGATAGCTTCTTGGATTGGCATTTCTTTGCGTTTAAATACCAAATTGGCTGATGATAATTTTTTCATTTGTTTTTTAATTTTTTTAAGGTCTTCTTGTTTGAGTTGGTGCTCGGGTATTTGAATGTCATAGTAAAACCCATTTTCAATAATTGGCCCCACACCAAAACGCGCTTGTGGCCAAATCTTTTGAACGCTGGCTGCCATTAGGTGCGCCATAGAGTGACGCAGGGTTGATAAATTTTTTTGAGGCATATTTTTTAAATTAATTGTTAAATTGAGCAAGCTAATAAAAAACTTCCATCCCAATTATATCATATTATAATGATAAATCTTGGGACGGAAGTTTTTCCGCGGTTCCACCCAAATTCCCTTCACATATTTAGGAGCTAATAATAGCTTGATTGATAATATTGCCTATTTATTATTCTAATACTAATATCAACTCAATTAAATATATGAATGACGCTTTTTTAAAATTGTCACCAAAATTTAGGGCTCTGAGCCGAGCTGATAGAGTATATTTTTACATTTCAGCACATTAGCTTGGTAGGCTAATCAATTATTTTGGTATCTATATTATATGATGAAGGGGTGTGTCTGTCAAATTTTTGTGGCTGATAGATAAAAAAATAGATTAGCTTAGGAGTGCCAATAAAAGACACTTTTATTGTATAAAAGTGTCTTATTAAAGTGGATGTAATTTTTATATGGTTAAATTATTCAGCTATTTTTATATGTATATGGTCTGTTAAAAGTGGAGCTTTTTTAACCCAAAAGGGTGAAAATTCAACGTGAATACTTTGAATGGACTCAAATTGTGAAAAATAGAGCTTGAGATCTTCTTCAGTAAAGCCAACCAAGAGTTCTTTATTAAACATATTTTTATCAGCATCTACGGTGGATAGCCCTGAAATTGAAACATTCAGCACGGCTTGATTGTTTTGTGGATCAACCTTTTTAACAGTATAGTTTAGAGTAGAGGGGTCTGCTTGGATAAATTCGCTACGTGAACCTTGCGATTGTTTGAGTTTGGTTTTAGCCAATTCCAAAATCTCTTTTTTGTTAGCAAAGACAGCATTTAATGTTAAATCCCCAGTTAATCCAAATGAATCAATTTCTGAGCCCAATTCCTCTTCATAGGATAAATTGTTGAGCTGGCGCTGGGTGTCTAAAAGTTCATATTTTTTTTGTTCCGCTTCCTCTAAGAATTGTGCCATAATATTGCTTGATGCGCTTTTTATAAGTTCTTGTTCGGCTTTTTGAATATCGTTTTCTGTTAGGATGCCTATAGTACGCAAACCGCCTGCCATAGGAGTAGTAGATTTAGCATAGACTAACCCTTGGAGGTCTTCAGATAGGCCGGGAATAGTAAATGTAGTTGGGCCAATGTTGCCGATTTCACCTTCTTGATCAGCGGCTACTTCCGCTTGGATGGTTAAATTGGCAGGAATGGTAACTCTGTTTTTTAGTCTAAACAGCACGTTATCAGGAGTTAATAGCCGAGTGGTGGCTACCAATGTCTGAGCCACATTTCTATCATTGTATAAGGTTACCGTGCCTTCTGCTTTAGCTTGGATGGTTTGTCCGTCTTCCACACTAAAGGTGTCGGATATTTGCTGTTGTTTAGAGGTGACTAAACCGGGAAGGATAACTTGAGTAGAAGTATTGTTTTGGGGATTTTGGCTAATAGTCAGGTCAAAATTGTAGGTTACTGGTTCATTGGCGGGGGTAATAGTAATAGTTACTTTTGAAAGGGTAATATAGGTTACCCCTAAGATTAAAAGGATGGCTAAAATAATAAAAATAATGGCAATTTGTTTATACGATCTATGTGGGTTATTTTTTCTTTTAGGGGGACGAGTTGATTGTTGTGAAGTTTTTGAGGAAGTCATATATAATATATAAATAGTTATTAATAAGAATGTTTGTAGTTATATTATTATTATATAGGATGAGAGGAAAGTTAGCAAATATATAGCCAGAAACAAGAAACAGGAAACAAGAAACTAAGGAAAATATTTTATTTATTTTTTTCCAATATGACGTCATCTACGGCTTGGAGGTTTTTAATTTGTTCCAAAGTTTGTTCATCAGTAGTAATAAAATATTTAGTGGCAATAGTTCGATAGTCGCCGTTTTGTTTTATTTGTAGATAAACTCTATTTTTGCCATAATTATTTTTAAAAATATTTTTTAAGTCCTGATGGCTTTGGGTGCCAAATTTGTGATTGAGTTTGACATGGACTTTATATGCTTTTTTATGGGAGTTATTTTTAAAATTATTTTGTTTAATAAGTTTGAGAGTTTGTTCAGGGTTGTCTGGATCAATTTGAATAGTTTTATCTACAATAATTTTAGCTTCCTCATCTTTGTCAGAAATTCTGCCATTTAAATAGATAAATTTATCTTCTTCCCAAATAGTACTATTTTGCTGCATTATTTTTGGAAAAACTATTAATTCAACTGTGCCTGAGGTATCTTCCATGGTAACAAAAAGCATCATCTCATTTTTTTTTGTAAATATTTTATGGATGTTGGTAATAATGCCTGCCAGATTGATATAACCGCCAGCCGAGTAAAGCTGATTATTTATATCTCGGCAAGTGGCGCTGATATGCTTGAAATGTTTAGCTAAATATTTAAATGGGTGTGAGGAGACATAGAGACCCAAAAATTCTTTTTCCCAACTTAATTTTTGTTTTTCTTCAAGCGGTTCAGCATTTCCTAATTGTATTTTTTGAGTAGTGCTATTTGAGTTGGTTGAAAAGAGTGAAAATTGTCCAGTGTTTTTTTCCTTTTGTTGAGAGCGGATAAAACTGAGCAGTTTATCCATATTTTTAAGCATTTGGTTGCGTTCAGCTAAAGAATCCATAGCGCCTGATTTAATCAGAGCTTCAAGTGATTTTTTGTTTAAATTTTTTGAGTGTATACGAGATAAAAAGTCATCTAAATTTTTAAATTTATCATTGTCTTTGCGCTCTTGGACAATGGTTTGAATTATTTGATTACCTAGATTTTTAATAGCGGCTAGTCCAAAACGGATTTGAGAGTCATTGATGTAGGTAAAATTATCCAAAGATTGGTTGATGTCGGGAGGTAGGACTTCAATATTGAGTTTATTGCATTCTTCTACGGCTTCAGCAATTTTGTCAGCATTGCCTGATTCTGCTGTCATGAGAGCTGCCATAAATTCTGCGGGGAAGTTGGCTTTCATATAGGCGGTTTGATAAGCGACTACGGCATAGGAAGCACTGTGGGCTTTATTGAAACCGTAGCCAGCAAAGGGCTCAATGTATCCCCAGATTTCTTTAGCTTTAGCGGGTGAAAGTCCGTTTTGAATACAACCGTTGATAAATTTTTCCTTTTGTTTGGTCATTAATTCTTTTATTTTTTTACCCATAGCTTTTCTGAATTTATCAGCTTCTTCTGCGTTGTAACCGGCGAGTGTCATGGCGGTCATCATCACATCATCTTGGTAGATAAGCAGGCCAAAAGTTCTTTCTAAAATATCTTTTAATTTGGGATGCGGATAAGTAACTGAGGACGGGTCTTTTTTACGTTTGATATATTCGGGAATGATTTCCATTGGTCCGGGTCGGTAGAGAGCTACCATAGCCATAATGTCAAAAATATTATCAGGTTTTAGTTCGCGTAGGTTTTTTGTCATACCTGAACTGGAAAGTTGAAAAACGCCCATAGTTTTACCCTCAGATAAAAGTTTAAATGTTTTTTGGTTGTCCCAAGGTATTTTTTCTAAATCAATTTCTGTTTGTTTGGTGTGTTTTACAATTTCAACCGCTAATCCCAAGATAGATAAGTTGCGAATACCTAAGAAATCTGCTTTAAGCAGGCCAACTGTTTCGCGTTCCACATTAGGGTCAATGGAGTGCATATCGTATTGAGTGATAATTTCCTCTCCTTGAGGCTCTTTTTGCAGAGGCACAAAGTCGGTAAGTTCCTGCGGGGCAATAACTACTCCTGCGGCATGCACTGAAATATGGCGAACACAGCCCTCAATGCGTTTAGCAAGATCCAAAACTTGCCTGGCTTGGCCATCTTCTTGATAGAGCTGTTTTAATTCAGGATTGATTTCCTTTGCTTTATTAATGTCAACATGAGAACCTTGGGGGCCTTGAGGGATCATTTTGGCAATTTTATCACCATAAGCATAAGGTAAGCCCAATACTCGCGTTACGTCTCTAACAGCGGCTTTGGCTTGCATGGTGCCAAAAGTACCAATGTTGGCTACTTTATCGTGGCCGTATTTGTCACGCACATAATTAATAACTTCATCTCTACGGTTGTCCTGGATATCACAGTCAATATCGGGTGGAGTGGGCCTTTTTTTTGTGAGAAACCTTTCAAAAGGCAGTTGGAAACGGAGCGGGTTGACTGAAGTAATGCCCAGGGCATAAGAAACCAGAGATCCAGAAGCTGATCCGCGAGTAGTGGCAATAATTTCATTTTGACGTGCCCAATTCATAAAATCAGCTACTATTAAAAAATAGTCGCTGTATTGTTTGGAAATGATAATATCCAGTTCGTAATCAAGGCGTTTTTTATCTGTTTGGGTTAGCTGTGCTTCTCTTTGTTCAAGCCCCTGGTAGGTTAGCTGAGTTAAATAATCAGCTGAGTTAGTATTTTTTGGTATATCAAACTTTGGAAAATGCCAAGTGGTTAAGTCTAACTGCAGGTCGCATTGATTGGCTATATGCAGTGTATTTTCAGCAGCTTGAGGCACACCTAGTTGTTTTGCGTAGTTGTGCATTTCTTCAGCAGTATTAAAAGATACATCATAAGCTGTCATGTCAAGCCTTTTTTTGTCTTCTATGGTTTTACCCGTTTGGATGCAAACCATAGCATCTTGGGCTTGTTTATCTTCAGGATTTAGGTAGTGAACATCTTTGGTGAGCACTAAAGGTATGTTTGTTTCTTTAGAAAGCTGAATTAATTTATTATTAACAATACTTTGTTCATTTAATTCAGGATGGTGTTCAAGTTCTAAATAAAAATTGTTTTTGCCAAATATAGATTGATAATTAAAGGCTTGTTTTTTGGCTTGCTGAAAATCATTCTTTAGAAGAAAGTTAGGGATTTTACCTTTCAGGCAAGCACTGGTTGCAATAAGTCCTTGGCTGTATTTTTTGAGATGTTCTTCGTCAATTCTGGGTTTGTAATAGAAACCTTCCAAATGAGCAAGAGTGGTTAGTCTGATAAGATTTTTATAGCCAGTTTGGTTTTTAGCTAAAAGTAACAGGTGGGAATAT
Source organism: uncultured Gammaproteobacteria bacterium (assembly GCA_964628705.1). Taxonomy (GTDB): domain Bacteria; phylum Patescibacteriota; class Patescibacteriia; order UBA2196; family GWA2-42-15; genus CAZVLW01. The sequence continues at coordinate 6,239 of CAZVLW010000017.1, read as the reverse complement.
TTGTTATCCACCCCGCTTTTTTTATCATTTAATTTACGTGGGGCTAAGTAAGCCTCTAAGCCAATAATAGGTTTAATACCCTCAGTTTGGCAGGTTTTATAAAATTCAAGCGCGCCATACATCACACCGTGGTCAGTTAGGGCCATGGCGGGCATATTATATTCTTTGGCGCGGTTAACCAGCTCTGGAATTTTAGTAATTCCATCCAGCAAAGAGTAGTGTGAGTGTAAGTGTAGATGAACAAATTGCGACATAAATAATTTAGAGTTTAGTTAGTTGTTTTCTTATGTATTATAATTGTTATTGGTGGCTTTGCCAAATCAGTTTTTTTTAGCAGGTTAATTTGGTATAATAAATTATATGAAAGGAATCCAGAAAAAATATTGGTTGGCTGTAATTTTGGTAGTAAGTGTGTTATTTATTCTTTTTTGGGGAATTTTGAGCAATTTGGATTTTAGCCAACCAAATCAAGATATAATCTATGGGGTAACTTTTAGCCACAAGTATGCCTCAGAGGAGTTGGGTTTAAACTGGACTGAAGTTTATTGGGATATTTTAAATGATTTAAAAGTGGAGCGTATGAGGTTGGCTTTACATTGGGATATATTGGAACCCAGAGATGATTATTTTAATTACACAGATTGGGATTGGATGTTAGAGCAAGCAAAGAAGCATGATGTGGAGGTGATTTTGGCAATTGGCAGGCGAACGCCCAGATGGCCTGAATGCCATGACCCAAAGTGGATAGCTACTTTAAACACCAATCAACAACAAGCAGAAATTTTAGAGATGTTGGAGAAAACAGTCAAGCACTTTAAGCAATATCATCATATTATTGCTTGGCAGGTAGAAAATGAACCATTGCTTGATTTTTTTGGTAGATGCCCTAAGGCTGATTTTAATTTTTTAAAAAAAGAGGTTGAGTTGGTAAGATCTTTGGATGATAGACCTATTATGATTACTGACACGGGCGAGCTGTCTAACTGGCGCAAGGCGGCTATTCTGGCTGATATTTTTGGGACAACAATGTATAAAGTTGTTTGGAATAAATATATTGGCGTGTGGCGATACCCTTGGCCACCAGCATATTATTATTTTAAAGCTAAAAATATTAAGAGCGACTATGATTTAGAAAAAGTGGTGGTTGCTGAATTACAGGCTGAACCGTGGGGTAAGGGAAAGCCCATTATAGAGATGGAAATTTTTGAACAAAAAAATATGTTTAGTCTGGCTGATTTTGAAAATAGTTTAGAGTATATGGAGCGGGCAGGTTTTAGGGAGGCATATTTATGGGGTGTTGAGTGGTGGTATTGGTTAAAACAGCACGGGGAAGAAAGTTACTGGAATCGAGCTAAGTTAATTTGGCAAAATTAAGGTTGATTGGTATAATTAGAATAGAAGTAATCAGTGCCTTGTGACGAGCATATTAGACAAAAGTCAAGGGAATTTATCTTATCACTTATAAATTATTTTAATCATTTAATTTTGAATAACTTAATCAAAAAAGTGGAGCGGAGAATTGAATCAGAATATTAGTTAATCTCCACAAGGACAGTTCTGCGTCAGCAGGACTGTTCTTAGGCGTTAAATTCTTTGTGCCTCACTCAAGAACAGTCCTTTAAATATAAAATTTAAAGAACTGTCCTTGCGCAGTGGGTATAGATTTTTAGCTAATCTTACAGACTTTAAGTGGAGCGAGAGTTGAAATATCCATCTTTATATTATTAAATAACCTATATTCTATGGCTAAGAAAATACTTATTATTGAAGACGAGCAGACTTTGGTGAAAGCACTTGCCACCACATTACAGGAAGAGGGTTTTGAGGTGGGGGTGGCTAATGATGGACAAAAAGGATGGGAGGAAATGACACAAAACAAACCGGATTTAATTTTACTTGATTTAATTTTGCCCAAAATGGATGGTTTCGCGGTATTGGCCAAAATGAAGCAGAGCGAAGATTTGAAAGATGTTCCAGTTTTAGTGGTAACCAACTTATCAGACGTGACTGATAAAGTTAAAAGTTTGGGTGCTGAAGAGTGTTTGGTTAAATCTGATGAATCAGTTGAGAATATCATAGATAAGGTGAGAAAGAATTTAAAATAGGAAAATATATTAAATAGTTTGATGGTTTGAATAGCTTTAGTTAGCATACTATTTTATTTTAGTATTAGATAAACATCTTTAGCGCATTATCGCCTGTGGCTTTTGTTGTGTAGTTAATTAGTTAATCTTATAAGTTTATGGCGGGGCGAGGCTTAAAAATTTTTTGTGCTTCACTCAAGAACAGTCCTTTAAATATAAAATTTAAAGAACTGTCCTTGCGCAGTGGGTATAGATTTTTAGCTAATCTTACAGACTTTAAGTGGAGCGAGAGTTGAAATATCCATCTTTATATTATTAAATAACCTATATTCTATGGCTAAGAAAATACTTATTATTGAAGACGAGCAAGCTATTGCAGATGCTATGAAGACCGGTTTGGATGATGCCGGTTATGAAGCAGATGCTGCTTATGATGGAGAGGAGGGTCTGCAAAAAGCATTTGATCAGCAGCCAGATTTGATTTTGTTGGATTTAATGTTGCCCAAAAAAGACGGAATGCAGGTATTAAGGGAATTGAGAGAAGAAGAATCTACAGCTAAGATACCAGTTATGATACTTTCTCAATTGTCAGATAGTAGTAAAATTAGTGAAGGCGTGCAGTTGGGAGTAGTGGGATATTTGGTTAAAGTTGATTTTAGTTTAGCTGAAGTAATAGATAAAATTAAATCAGCTTTGGGTGATTAAAAACATTGATATATGATTGATTATGCTATAATACAAGAGCAGTTAAGCTGCTCTTTTTGCTCTTATTTAGTTGAGTTTAGCTGTTTTATAAGGGATTTTGAGTGATTTTTTGGGTTGAGTATAATAGTATAATAAATTTAAATTTATACAGTGGCCGGGACATGGCCTAATGGCTAAGGCGCCAGCTTCGGGTGCTGGAGATTCCGAGTTCGAGTCTCGGTGTCCCGATAATTCTTTTATGAAAAAACCAGAGATATTAGCTCCCATTCAAAATTATATTAGTTTAAGAGCTGCTATTGACGTTGGGGCAGATGCTGTTTATTTTGGTGTTCGAGGTTTTAATATGCGCGCTGGAGCGCAAAATTTTAGTTTGGCTGATATAGCAAAAGTGGTGAAGATATGCCATCAGCATAAAGTTAAAGCATATTTAGCTTTAAATATTATAATTTATCAAAAAGAATTAAAAAGGCTGGAAAGGATTTTAAATAAAGCTAAGCAAGCTCAGGTTGATGCAGTTATCTGTTGGGATATGAGTGTGGTTGAGATGGTGCGTAAATTGGGTATAGTGATTCATTTAAGCACACAAGCCAGTGTGGCTAATGCAGCAGCGGTAAAGTTTTTTGCCAAAAGAGGAGTTAGGCGAATAGTTTTAGCCCGAGAATGCAGTTTGAATGATATTAAAAAAATCGGCAAGGAGAGTAAGGTGGAACTGGAAGTTTTTATTCATGGCGCAATGTGTGTTTCTGTTTCAGGTAGATGTTTTATGTCAAATTATTTTTATGGCAAGTCGGCTAATAGGGGCGAATGCTTGCAGCCGTGCCGTCGGAAGTACTCAATCAAACAAATTGACGGTGAAAAAGAAATGGAATTAGGTGAAGATTATGTGCTTAGCCCAAAGGATTTATGCACCTTGCCTTTTATTGAAAAGGTGATTGAGTCAGGAGTGGTCAGCTTGAAAATTGAAGGCAGAAACAGAAGTCCGGAATATGTAAAAAAAGTAGTGTCAATTTATCGGAGGGTTGTTGATTTTTATTGTAAACATCGTAAAGGGGGTAAAATCGAAAAAAGATATGCTCAAGAATTTGAGTATTTCAAACGGCAACTTATGGAAGATTTAGCTTCGGTTTATAACCGCGGGTTTGGTAATGGTTTTTATTTAGGTAAGCCAATAAATGAGTGGGTGCACAATTATGGCAGTCAGGCGACCAAGCATAAGGTTCATTTGGGCCGAGTGGCACACTATTATCCAAAAATTGGAGTGGCTGAAATTGAAGTTCAAGCTAAACAAACTTTAAGAATAGGTGATAGCTTGATTGTTGAAGGTGATAAAACTGGTATTTTGGAGCAAGAAGTATTATCAATGCAGATGGGGCACAAAAATATAAACAAAGCTGGACAAGGTGATAAAGTTGGTGTAAAATTGGATAAAATAGTAAAAAAGCAAGATAAGGTATATAAATTAAAAAAGAAAAATTAATTTTTTTGGAGGGGCAATGAAGAAAATAGGAGTGTTATTGAAAGTTATTATTAAACAAGACATGGATATTGATTTGGAGGGCTTGGGGGATTTAATTGATACCAAGCTTATAATAAGGGGTTATTGTGAGAGAGAGCGCTTATTTTGGTTAAAAAAAATAAGTGAATCTACTTTCTCACCTAAAGAGTGTGAAATTATTGCGGCTTGTGATTATGTTCAAGCCGCAGAGTTACATAATATTACTGATTAAAGGTGGTTTAATTGACCACCTTTTGTTTTTCAACAATTTTAAGCTACAATATAGTTAGTTTATGGTTAATAATAAAAAGATAAAAACTGCGGTTTTAACTTCAGGCGGAGTGGATAGTTCTTTGGCTTTGTATCTTTTGGCGAATGATAAGCGCTATGAAGTTAAAGCTTTTTATATTAAAATTTGGATGGAAGATAAGTTTTCTCACCTTGGCAGTTGTCCTTGGCGGGAAGATTTGAGTTATGTAGAGGATTTATGTGAGAAGTTGGGGATTGATTTGGAAATTGTGAATTTACAAAAAGAATATTGGCACAGGGTGGTTGAATCAGCTATAAATGAGGTCAAGCGAGGTTTTACGCCTAATTCAGATATGTGGTGCAATAGTATTATTAAATTTGGTTTGTTTTATGATATGCTCGGTGGCGAATATGATAAAGTTGCCAGTGGGCATTATGCTAAAGTAGAAGAGCGGCAGGGCGGGTATTATTTAAAAATGTCGCCAGATAAGGTTAAAGATCAAACATATTTTTTAAGCCAGCTGTCACAATATCAGTTGGCGCGCGCGCTTTTTCCTATCGGTGAATTTAGTAAAGATAAAGTTAGAAAATTGGCTGAAAAATATAATTTATCTGCTAAACACAGAAAAGACAGTCAAGGTATTTGTTTTTTGGGGCAAGTTAAATATGATGATTTTATCGCTTCGCATTTAGGTAAGAAGAGGGGAGATATTATTGATATAAAAAGTGAACAAAAGGTGGGAGAACATCAAGGTTATTGGTTTTTTACTATTGGCCAAAGGCACGGGCTGGGTTTACCTGGAGGTCCGTGGTATGTGGTAGATAAAGATGTAAAAAATAATATAGTCTATGCGGCTAAAGGCAGGACGGCATTGGACGTGGCTAAAGAAAGTTTTGTAGTTAGAGATATTAATTGGATTCCTCAAAAACCGACTGAGAATAAATTGCAAGTAAAATTGAGACATGGGCTGACTATGTATAATTGCCAGATAGCTTATCTTTTAGATAATAAAATAAGGTTAAAAATAGCACATAAGGATAGGGGGGTTAGTCCGGGTCAGTTTGCTGTTTTTTATAAATCTGGTTATTGTTTAGGAGGAGGGGTAATACAACAAACCAATCACAAGTAGTAAATTTCCCAAAAGAAGACCTTTGTGTCTACCGTTAGTTGATTGGGTGGTTGTAGGATAAAAAATATATATTTAATTTTATTGTTATGATGGATTTTTTTACAGTTATTTTTTTAATTGTTTTTGCTTTAATAGTCATAAATGTGCTTAAAAGCACTTTGTCGTTAGCTCCTTTTGTGCCAGCTCATCGGCGTGATTTGGCATTAATAGCTGAGATGGCAGACTTAAGACAAGGTGAAAAGTTTTATGAGTTGGGCTGTGGTGATGGTAGAGTATGTTTTTATATAGCTCAATATTATAAGACAGAATGCGTTGGTATAGAGCAAAATATTTTTTTATATTTTTACGCGCAGTTGAAAAAAATAGTTAAGCGTCAAAAGAGAGTCCGGTTAGTGTGGGGAAATTTGTTTAAATACGATATTAGTCAAGCGGATGTAATTTATGTTTTTGGCATGCCAGGAACAATTAAAAACAGATTGTCTGAAAAAATGGTAAAGGAGTTAAGACCCGGTAGCCGCATTGTGTCTTACGCGTTTTCTATTCCGGGAGATAGATTTGAATTACAAGCAAGAAAAA
>CAZVLW010000016.1:0-13864 GCA_964628705.1 uncultured Gammaproteobacteria bacterium | reverse complement strand
TTTAAATCGCTAATGCTGAAAAAAAATATATTATCTTTGGGAAAAATTAAAAAACGATAATTATTTTTATATTGCTGCACAATCAGCTTAATCTGATTAACTACTTCGGCTCTATGAGCCCCCTTAATTGTCAAACTATCAACTCTGAAAATATTTGAATAAATCAAAGCATACAACAAACCGCTTGTGGCTAATAACACTATAATTAAAAAAAAACCTTTTCGCCAAATTTTTTCCCTACCCCCCTTTTGTGGCAAAAAAGGATTCTGATACTGCCTTTTAGAAAAAAATTTTCTACGCATATTTCTACCCTCACAAAAATAAATCTCATAGTAAACTTATATCGGGTACTTTTTTTTAGACGCCACCATTCGCCTACTTATACCATGCTGTAGTTTGAATTGAGCTCTTTAAACTTTGTTTCTCATTATAGCGCTCTAAAGCTAAACTAATCAATTTATCCAATAACTTTTTATAGCTCAATCCCCTAGCTTGCCATAATTTGGGATACATAGATATCTTGGTAAAACCGGGTATAGTATTTATTTCACTTAAAAAGATATTCCATTCTTTACCATCTTGGTTAACTAAAAAATCAATCCGAGCCATGCCTGCTCCGTCTATTAATTTAAAAGCGCGCTCGGCTATATGTTTAATTTCTCGCTTAACAGCGTCCGGCAATGGCGCTTCAGTTTTTTCCTGCGACTTGCCATCAACATATTTAGCTTGATAATCATAAAATTCATTTGAGGGTATAACATATCCCGGCTCAGAAACTTCTATCTGACTGTTTCCTAAAATCGCCACTTCAATATCCATTGCCTGATGAACTGCCGCTTCAACTAATATCCGATTATCATACATAGCCGCTGTGTTAATTGCGCTAATCAACTCTTCTTTATCTTTGACCTTACTAATACCGACTGATGAACCCATATTTGAGGGCTTTACAAAAAGCGGATAACCCAACCTATCCTCCACTCCTTTTGACCACTGCTTAAAGACATCTTCTTGTTTTTTAATCCATTGCCATTCTTTTTTAGAAAACCAAATCCAATCTGGTACTAAAATATTTTCAGCACCGCAGAGCTGTTTTTGCATAATCTTATCCATTGCCACACTTGAAGCCAGCACACCGCAACCCACGTAAGACAAATTTGATAACTCTAACAAGCCCTGGAGTGTGCCATCTTCGCCAAAAGGGCCATGTAAAACAGGAAATACCACATCTATTTTTTCATTAGACAGTTTATTTTTCACCCTATCAGGACTAAGGGCTATTTGTTTATAGGCGCTGCCTTTACCTGTTTTTAAAAATTTTAACGCGTCAGCTCCCACTACCCACTCTCCCCCTTTAGTAATACCAACTTGCACTATATTATACTTTTGTTTATTTAAATATTTAATAACATTGGCAGCCGAAGCTAATGAAACTTCATGTTCACCACTAACTCCACCAAAAATCACAGCTATGTTTAATTTTTTAGACATGAAAATATAATTAACTTTTTAACAATACTAAATTTATCTATTTGTTTGAATAGTATCTTTAGCCATAAACTCCCTTAAAACCCGCGGAATTACCACACTTCCGTCTGCTTGCTGGTTTTGCTCTAAAATAGCTGGCACTAAACGGCTAGTTGCCAAACCTGAAGCATTTAAAGTATGTACATATGCTTTATCCCCACTGGCTGTTTTATATTTAATATTGGCTCGCCTGGCTTGAAAATCTAATGCGTTTGAAATAGAAGAGATCTCTTTGTAAATACCCATAGATGGAATCCATACCTCAACATCTATTGTTTTTGCCGCCGCCGCGCTCATATCTCCAGCCGCCAATAAAGACAGTCTAAAATGCAGGCCCAAATCCTCGGTGAGCTGAGTGGCATATTTAACCAATTCATCAAACGCCTGCCAAGACTGTAACGGCTTACAAAACTGGAACATTTCTACTTTATTGAACTGATGGCCCCGAATCATACCCCTTTCTTCCTTGCGATAGCTGCCTGCTTCGCGCCTAAAACAAGTAGAATAAGCAAAATATTTTTTGGGCAACTCATCTACTGGCAAAGTCTCTGCTCTGTGTAAATTTAAAATTTCCATTTCACTGGTAGCATCTAAACATAAACCATCTTGTGTCCAGTATAAATCATCCGTAAATTTTGGTAAATGTCCCGAAGCAAAAGCGCTTTGTTGATTTAATAAAAAAGGAGGAATCACAAAAGAATACCCATTTTGACGGTGAAAAGCAATAAAATAATTGAGCAAAGCCCACTCAAGCAATGCCCCCTCTCCAATATAAGCCCAAAATCCATGACCGCTCATCTTAACCGCCCTTTGATAATCAACTAAATTTAAACTTTCAGCCAATTCAATATGATCTTTTGTTTTGAAATCAAACTCTGGTTTATCGCCAAAACTTTGTATAACTTGATTCTTTTGCTTGCCTCCAGAAACTACATCATCCGCCGCTAAATTTGGCAAATTACCCAAAAGCTCATCTAATTCCTCTTGTATTTTTTTTAACTTTCCATCCAAATCCTTTATTTCTTGGCCTAAATTCTTCATCTGTTTTATAGTTTCCTCATCCGGTTTGGTCTTAGAAAATTTATTTTTTTTAGCTTTCAACTCTTCGGCTTGCCTAATATAATCTTTACGCTTATCATCCAATTTAATAATTTTATCCAAATCAAAATCCCCTCTATCCAATCGCTTGAGCAGTGCTGTTTCTACTTTTTTTCTATTTTCACGAATCTCATTAATATCAAGCATAAAATTATAACTTTTATTTATATTGCAGCTTAAAAATAAAAAAATGTTTTATTAAACTAAATAAAATATTAAAAATTAAATTTATTTATTGAGCACTCATTTATTATTAGAATAAACTCCTAATTTAACTCTAAATCAGCCGCAATTGAATGCATGGCATTTAAAGCAACTTCGCTAAACTCTCTTAAAGACATCCCTAATAATAAATCACATTTAGCAATAACTTCACGATTGGCTCCTTTGGCAAAACTTTTTTCATTAAAGCGGTTAAGCACATTTTCTGTACTTAAGTGTGTAATCTTTTTGCTTGGTAAAACCAAAGTGGCCGCCACAATTAAGCCGGTTATCGGATCACTTACATAAAGGGCTTTTTCAACTTTGGTCTCCCTCGGCAAACCATGCGCATCATTATGTTTTAAAACAGCTTGGCAGATTTCTTCGCTTAAACCCATTTTTCTTAACATCTCTGAGCCAACTTTAGAATGTTTTTGCATATCATTTTTAGTTTCCTCATAATCAATATCGTGTAACAATCCTGCAAGCCCCCACTTATCTGCGTCTTCTCCAAAATGCACAGCTAAAGCGCGCATGACAGCTTCTACTGCTAAAACATGCTTGACTAAATTTTTATTATTCATTTTTTGATTAACCAATTTTAAAGCCTCGTCACGCGTCATATAATAATAAACATCAAATAATATCGCAAATGATACAAATTACCAAATAGATACCAATATTATTAAAAAAAATTTTATAAATTAATTATTTTATTTTCTTCTTGCCAAATAATTAAATGCATAAAAATATTTTTCCCATAGCTCTTGATTGGACTTATACACATTTTCCCCAATAAAATAATCTGCTATTACTTCTTTTAGACGACACAATTCCTTTAACTTTGCTCCCCTATTCTTCTCATCAGCTATAGTTAAAGCAAGTAACTCTAAAGCTCTATAAAAAGCATGCTCGGTAAATTCACAATTAACTTTATTTTTCCACTTTATAGCTCGCCCCACGTCAGCTCCAATATTTGCCATCTGCGAGGCAAAATCCAACTTAAACCATTTACCTCCTGCAAAATCTTTGTGTTGATAGTTCATAGCTAATTCAAAATTAATTTATTAACTATTTGTATAATTTTATGGCGAATTTTTTCATCTTCCACATCTATAGAACGATTATTCTGCCATGGCCTAATATTAATCATTGAATCAAACTCAATAAAATCATCATTACCATATAAACTCGGGTATAAATTAATTCCCCACAAACTACTTTGTTTACTCCCTCGACTTATCAGTTCTTTTTCTTCATCCGCATGCATTTCTGCATCCACAGCTATGATATCTTTATCTATATCAACCACAGCTTTAACTAAATCCCCAAAAGTCTGATTAGCCATTTTTTCTAATTCATCTAAATTTATACCTTTATCAATTATCTGCATACTATATTAAAACTTAAAACTTATTATTATATACTGGATACCATTCTATTAAGAATCATACCGAATACTAATATTACTATTGATCCTACCTCTTTCTCATCAATGGAAATAACTGGCAATCACGCAGCGGTTTATCCATCAAAAAAGCAAATAATCTTTCTGAAAAGCCCATGCCAGTTGTCAGAGGCATGCCGTGCTTTAGCGCCTCCACAAAATCCTTATCCATCATTTGCGCTTCACTATCTCCCGCTTGCCTCAATTTTGACTGCTCATTGAATCTTGCTTCTTGGTCTAATGGATCATTTAACTCACTATATCCATTAGCTAACTCTGAACCAGCTAAAATAAATTGATAACGCTCCACATAGCCCGGCCTATCTTTAGATTCCTTAGCTAAAGGAGAAACTGCTTTTGGTGGGTAAACCAAAAAACCGGGACCTGGCAACTTTCTTCTGCAAAATTTTATTAGCTGGTCAACCCCCCTGCCTAAGTTGTTGAACTCATCATAATTAACCTTTAAATCCTTTAATCTTTTCTTGATATCTTTTAGACTTGTTTTTTCAATATCAATATCTGTATATTTCTCAATAGTCTCCCTATAATCATATGTTTTCCATTGCTTAGCCAAATCAATATTAAAATCTTTTATTTTAAACTTCAACTTACCAAAAGTTTCTCTTGCTACAAATTTAACCAACTCTTCAGTTAACTGCATGCCGTCTTGCCAATCAGCATATGCCCAATAAAACTCCATCTGGGTATAATCTTGTAAGTGCTCCGCGTCCATACCTTCATTTCTAAATTGTCTGCCAATTTCAAAAGTTTTTTCAAATCCGGCCACCATTAAACGTTTCTGCCACAGTTCCCCCATAGAAATCCTTAGATACAACTCCATATCCAAAGCATTATGATGGGTTTTAAAAGGTGTCGCATCAGCCCCGCCCGCAGTAATTTCTAAAACCGGAGTTTCCACTTCTATAAATTTTTTATTTAATAAAAATTGCCTAACCGCCTGCCAAAATAAAGATTTCTTAATAAATAAATCCTTAACTTCGGGGTTGGCTAAAATATCCAAATATCTTTTACGCAATCTTTCTTCTTTATTTTTTAAACCATGCCATTTTTCTGGCAAAGGCAATAGAGATTTGCTTAAAAGTTTATAATTTTTAACCAAAAGTGTTTTTTCACCCTTTTTGGTGGTAAACACCTCACCTACTACACCCACAAAATCTCCCATATCAAATTTTTTGGCAAAAAATTTAAAATCTTCTTTACTTATCACATCATCTCTCAAGGCAATTTGAGCTCTTCCTGAAAAATCCTGCAAATGGCAAAAAATTATTTTACCCATCTCCCTTTTGGTTATTATCCTACCTGCTGTTTTAAGTTTTTTACCATCATTCGCTTCTTTTATTTCCACCACTTTGTGTTTTTTCTCATACTTGGAAGGATAAGCATTGACTCCCTGGTTTAAAATATCTTCCAAGCGCTTTAATCTCATTTTTTCCTCATTATGATCTTTATTTGGCATATTATTCAATTTATTCATTATATTGTTAGTTTAATTGAAAATCAATAAAAAATCAAATTAAAAATCCGCCTTGTTTTTTATTGTTGGGGCGGATTATTTTGGTGAGAAACTAACCACGTAAGCCCAAAAGGCCGTGCCTCATAAACTGATCCAGCAGCTCCTTATAATCACGGCTACCCTCTTTTTTCTTTTTGGCTTTAAGTTTTGCTCTCTTTGGCTGGCGCTGCGAACTCATCTTCATATTTTACTCCTTCATTTATTTTTGGCATTTGGGGCAATAAACCGTTGATCTTTGCCCCTGTTTTATTAATTTTAATTTGGTTTTACATTGCTTACATTTTTTATTTTGTCTTTGATAAACTTCTAAATATGGCTGCATTGAACCAGCTCTGCCAAAAGCGTCTACATAATCATCAGCTGAAGTGCCTTTATGTTTAATTGCCAATTTTAAAATTTTTTGCAGACAACCATGCAGGCTGACTAATTTAGCACGGCTAATCTGATTAGCTCTCTTGGTAGGTTTAATACCGGCACAAAATAAAGCTTCTTGCGCATAAATATTACCCACCCCGGCAAGCACTTGCGGATTCATCAAAAAAGTTTTGATAACCGCTTTCCTGTTTTTAAAAATTTCTATAAATCTTGCTTGCTTAATATCTAATGGTTCAGGCCCAAAAGCTTGTTTTATTTTTTCCAACTCTATTGCATTGACCAACTTTACCCAGCCAAACTGGCGCGTGTCATTAAAAAACAACTGGCTGCCGTCATTAAATTTAAAAACCACATGCGAATATTTATTGGGTAAATTAACTAAACTTGACTTGATTGGATGACCGCCACCAGCCAATAGGCCTTTCTTACGCTTGCTTGGCCGACTTTGATAAATTAACTGACCCGTCATTTTTAAATGGAAAACCAAATAATACCCATTATCTAAAGCTATAATTAAAAGCTTAGCGCGCCTTTGAATACTTTTTATCTTTTGACCTTCAACCAATTTTAAAAATCTCTGCTTTGCGTTGTTGACTTGCTTATTTAAATGGATATCCACGGATTTTATTTTAGCGCCAATAATAATAGCTGTTAGATCTTTTCTAATTGTCTCAACTTCTGGTAACTCCGGCATAGTTCGAACGTTAAGCGAGGAGTGAATAGTTTCACTCCGAGTAGTGAGAACGGGTAATTGCGATGTCGAGCTTGCGAGACCAGCAATTACCCTGCCCGCCTAACTGCAAAGCTGTCGGCGGGCCCCACACCTTATTAATAATTGCGAGGAGTGAATAGTTTCACTCCGAGTTTGGTGTTTTAAATTTCAAATTTAACTATTTTTTACAATATTATAATGTTATTATGCCTCTCTGCCTCCAACAACCTCTGCTTAACATCTCTTCCCCTATTATATCCCCCCAAACTGCCGTCGCTTTTAACCACTCTATGGCATGGAATATCTGAATCATGATTTTTATTTAAAATATTACCCACTACTCTATAAGCTTGTGATTTTCCAACTAAAGTTGCCACTCGTTTATAACTCATGATTTGGCCCTTGGGTATAGTTTTAACTATCTTTAAAACTTGTTGTTTAAAATTGACTTGTTTCATATTATTCTACTAATTCAAATTGACTAAATTGCCTGTATTTAGCTCCAGCTCTATCCAATTCAGACTCCATTAAATTTACTTGATTAACTCCAATTTCCTTATCTTTCAAATTTAAATCACCTAATTTCAAATTATATACAGTCTTTTTAAAACGCGCCAAAGTTATATGAATCAATTTTTGTCTGCGGGCTTGACTATATTTTTTATCCATACAGCGACCGGATAAGCTGGATAAATCAGCACTTAACTTGTCAAAATTATTATTCTGTTCAAAACTTGCCCATATCATTTTAGGTGCTTTATTTGAAGGCGCTAAGCTTAAATTCGCATATTTTAACCTAAAGCTTACCACTTGGCCCAATCTATCTTTGACTTTATCAACTAAAAGCTCAATTTTATCATTTTCTACATCCCCTAAAAATAAAGCAGTAATATGCAAATTCTCTAACGGTATAAATCTAATATCGGCTATATGCGGATTATTCTTTTGCTTGAAATCTGCCTGCCAATTTTTTACAGAAATTAAAAAATGATAGGGCAACGGGATTGCAAAAAATAATCTTGTCATAAAAAATCTTTTTACTATAGCTAGATTATCATAAATTATATTGAAAAATAATCCATTAAATATCCCCTAATAAAAAACTGCCCTTTAAAAGCGGGAATCATACAACTAAATACTTTTAAAATCACAAATGAAATAAATGTTAATTGGGCCGGGTAGGATTCGAACCTACGAAGGCATAAAGCCGTGAGATTTACAGTCTCATGCGTTTGACCGCTTCGCTACCGACCCAAAATAATATTAAGCATATATTAACACAAGAGAAAAAACATTTCAACCCTAATATTTAAGCGGGACAAAAGCAAAACCCGAATATTTTTCCTCTTCTGTCTCGGTTTCTGAAATCTTTTCTATTTTCCAAATTGCATCATAAATAGGAATTACTATACGACCACCTACTTTAAGCTGACTTAATAAACCTTGAGGCATTTCATCACCTGAAGCTGAAACTAAAATTTTATCATAAGGCCCTTTATCTGGCAAGCCCAACTGACCGCTTTTTGCTTGCCATACTTCAACATTAACAGTCCCAAATTTAACTAAATTTTCTCTGGCAAAATCTACCAACTCAGGCACAATTTCAGTCGCATAAACAAAACCCTCATCACCTACAATATGAGCTAAAAGTGCTGTGGTCCAACCTGAGCCGGCACCAATGTCAAGCACCAAATCTCCTCTTTGGACAGAGAGCAGCTCTATCATAAAAGCCACCGTTCTTGGCTGTGATATGGTCTGATCACTCCCAATGGGTAAAGGATAATCCCCATACGCCTCTGGTAAATTATCTTGACGCACAAAATATTGTCTATCCACATATCTAAAAGCTTCAACTATATATGAAGATTTTAGATAACTATTATCTACTAAATTTTGAACTAATTGTTTGTGATTCATAATACTCTAAAATAATGAATAATATTAATTCTTGGCTATTAGCTTTACATAGGCCGCCCCGGTCCTCTTCTTTTAGCCCTTATAAAAAACAATCCCAACAAAGGAGCCACAAACCAAATAAATTGGGCTAAATCGCTAATAAACAACTTTAATAGTGATGGTGAAAATTGACTTAAAAAACTAACTGGTAAAATTAGAAGTAAAATTGAACACAAAAAACCAGCGAATAAAAAACCGCTAATCACACCTTGCCACACTCTGGAGAAAAACCCCTTGGCATAATTTTTTTTAAAAAACCTGCCAGCACCTAATAAACTTAGTATTAAAAGATAAACCACACCAAGTAATATCAACTTAGCCCACCAATTTTCCATCCACTCCAGCCAAATATCATTTGGCCAAAAATTTAACACCCCAAAAGCTATATACAAAGCAAATAAATTTTGCACAATCGTATGTTTATCAAAAAGAAAAATATAAAGAGCTATGATTGCCAAAAATATAGCCATAATCAACAAATTGCCCATATAGCCCGGATTTGTCACTTGGCTGGATAGCTCTTGTAAATTATCTTGCAGTGTAAAATTTAGCACTAACAGCGCTGAGAACATAAAAATGATTGATTACTTTTAAGTTACTAATCTTATTCTACCAAATATATTCAAATAAAAAAAGAACCCTTTGTTTTTTTTACAAAGGGTTAAAAAATAAAAATTAATATATGTTTGGTTTGCAGGGCTTCCATGTAGTGCCCTGCCCATTGTGTAATTCGTCATAAATGTATTTTACCATAGGTAAAATACAATTAATTGTCTCTGAAGCTTGCTGAAGCTCAGCCAGCACCTTGAGCGTCTCAAGGTATGCTATCACGCCAAAATGGCGATCAAAATTACCCTCAAGCGGACGGTGAATCAAATTGAAATCATCCTGCTGTTTAATCGCATGCACCTGTTCCGGGGTCAATAAAATAAAAATACTTTGCCCCACCATCTTCCATGGAGTGTTTGGCGAAAAACACTCTTTTAATAATAACTTTTCAAACTTCTGCTGAAATTGTCCATCAGCAGACATAATCATAATTTCATATAATTCTACTGAATTTTCGCTATTTTTATTTAGCATAGAACCCTCCCTTATTTTAGATATATAATTTGTTTGTTTTGACAATTATTAGATTAACTTACCTAATTTCAATATAATTGTCAAAAAACAAAGCCACCACGGCTTTGTTCTATATAACAAGGCTGTATATAACAAACCTATGATCACAGCTCCTGACTTAGCTCTTCAACTAACTTTTTCCCTTTTTTAGATAACTTTTTGGGAATTTCAACTTCAATTTCCACTATATGGTCTCCCCTACCTCTACCATGCAATTTATACGCACCTTTACTGCGCAGTCTAAACTTAGTACCGCTTTGAGTGCCCGCAGGAACCTTTAATGCTACCCCGCCTTCCAACGTATCCACATCAATTTTATCTCCTAAAATAGCTTGTGTAACTGATATTTTACAATGGCTTAAAATATCATCACCTTGACGGCTAAAACTATCATCTGTGGCTATTAAAAAAGTAATATAAAGATCACCTGCCGAAACGCCTTTGGCACCCGCTTCTCCCTCACCGCTAAGTTTGATAGAATCTCCATTATTAACTCCTGCCGGAATAGTAACTTTAATCTTTTTTTCCTGCTCTACTCTACCTGCTCCATGGCACTTAAAGCAATATTTATCAGGCTTCTTGCCCTCCCCAGAACATGTGGGACAAGCTCTTTGGCTTTGAAATACACCAAATATAGTTCTACGCTGTTCATTCACCATACCTGCTCCTTGACACTGAGGACAATTGATAATCTTAGCAGAGCTATCATATCCTTTACCTTCACACTTATCACACTTTTCCATTTTCTTTACTTTGATTTCCTTCTCTCCTCCAAAAGCCGACTCTTTTAAACTGATTTGCATTTTATATTCCAAATCTCTACCGCGCCTACTTTGCTGTCTGGTTCTTCCGCGGCCGGTAAAAAACTCCTCAAATATATCACCTAAATCAAAGCCGCCAAAATCATCTCCACTGCCACTGCCAAAACCTCCAAATCCCTGCCCTGTGCCAGCCTGTCTGGTAAAATCCTGCCAATTAAATCCTCCACCTGAAGCATTACCAAAACCACCGCCTTCAAATGCGGTGCCAAATTGATCATATTGCTTACGCTTTTCCGGCTTACCTAAAATCTGATATGCCTCATTGATCTCTTTAAACTTTTTCTCATCTCCTTCTGTTTTATCCGGATGATATTTATGCGCCAGCTTCCTATAAGCTTTTTTGATCTCATCTTGAGCAGCGTTCTTATCTACTCCTAAAATAGAATAATAATCTTTAGCCATGCAAAATCATACTTATTGATTTTTAATAGTTAAAAACTTTTTGGATATTTAATTTATATTTTATCAAATTAACCTTTAAACCCCAACTCTTGGGGAGACTCAGCTTGCTTAATTTTGCCAAATCTTTCTTCATATTTATTCAAATTTTCCTGCAGAGCCGCAATTGCTCTTTTTAAGTGCCCTGGTGACATAATCACCCGTGAATTCACAATACCAGCACCTATAGAGGGACTTAAATTTAAAAAATCCAATACAAATTCTTCACGTGTATGCCCCACCTGCATGGCATTAGCATAAGCACCTTTAAGCACTTCGTCGGAAATCTTAATCTGAATTTTATTCTGCTGGTCTTGGTTTTGGTTTTGATTATTCATATAAATAGTCTTTAATTAGTAATTAAAATAAAATTTTTCTACCGAGCTTTAGCTGAAGGTAGGTGCACTTTAGTGCCATCATAAAGCTAAAGCTCTTAAACCCTCGGCTAAAGCCGGGTATAAGTGAAAGGTATTTCTTCTACTCAGCTTTAGCTGAAGGTAGGTGCACTTTAGTGCACAGTAATTGGGCTAAATTGAGCTAAAGCTCTTAAACCCTCGGCTAAAGCCGGGTAGAAGGTGCTTACTTCGGCTAAAGCCGGGTATAAGTAAAAAGTGTTTCTTCTACTCAGCTTTAGCTGAAGGTAGGTGCACTTTAGTGCCATCATAAAGCTAAAGCTCTTAAACCCTCGGCTAAAGCCGGGTAGAAGTGAAAGGTATTTATTCTACTCAGCTTTAGCTGAAGGTGGATGCACTTTCCAAAACTTATCTCCCAAAAGGGAATAACCCCTTTGGGAGATAGTTTTAACTTATTTTACCTATCAACAACCGAATTTATTTATCACTCTTTTCCTCATACTCACCCTCTTGCTCTTTATTTTCTTGGCTCTCCCCATCCTTATTATTTTGACCTTGACTATCACCTCCTGCTTGACTGGCCTGCCCCTGGTCACCTTGACCTGCTCCAGCTTGTTGGCTTTGCTGTTCATTTTGATACATTGCCTGTCCCACTTTTTGTGCTTCAGTAGAAAGCTCTTCAGAAGCTTTTTTAATAGCCTCAATATCATCACCCTCTTTGACTTTTTTTAATGCCTCTACTTTTTCTTCTACTTTCTTTTTGGTTTCTTCATCAATTTTACCCCCAGCTTCCTTTATGGTTTTTTCAGTCATGTTAATTAAGCTTTCAGCCATATTCTTTATTTCAATTTTTTCTTTTTTCTTTTTATCCTCTTCAGCGTGCTCTTCCGCTTCTTTCTTCATTTTTTCAATTTCTTCTTTAGACAATCCGGTGGAAGCGGTAATAGTAATATGCTGCTCTTTACCAGTTGCCTTATCAGTCGCTTTAACATTTAAAATACCATTGGCATCTAAATCAAAAGTCACCTCAATTTGAGGAATCCCTTTGGGTGATGGGGGTATGCCATCTAAAATAAATCTACCTAATGTTTTATTGTCCGTCGCCATGGGCCTCTCTCCTTGCAAAACATGAATTTCTACTGAAGTCTGGTTATCAACCGCGGTAGAAAATATTTGTGATTTTGAAGCAGGGATAGTGGTATTTTTTTCAATTAGAGGAGTCGTTACTCCGCCTAAAGTCTCTATACCTAGAGTTAATGGTGTTACATCTAAAAGTAATACATCTTTTACATCGCCTTGTAATACTCCAGCCTGCACAGCAGCGCCCATTGCCACTACTTCATCTGGATTAACTCCCATATGCGGTTTTTTACCAAAAAACTCTTCAACTTTCTTCTGCACCATTGGCATACGAGTCATACCGCCAACCATAATCACTTCCTCAATTTCATTCTTTTTATAACCAGCATCTTCTAAAGCCTTTTTGACTGGCTCTAATGTTTTATCAACCAAACCACCTACCAATTCATCCAACTTAGCTCGATTTAAAGTCATTACTAAATGCTGTGGGCCATCTTCACCTTGAGTAATAAATGGCTGATTAATTTCAGTTTCTTGAACTGTGGATAACTCCACTTTTGCTTTTTCAGCTGCTTCTTTTACGCGCTGCAAAGCAAGTTTATCCTTTGATAGATCAATACCTGACTCTTTTTTAAATTCCTCAATTACCCAATTAATGATTTTTTGGTCAAAATCATCACCACCTAAATGAGTATCTCCGTTAGTGGATTTTACCTCAACAGTATCTTCAGTTACATCTAAAATTGAAATATCAAAAGTGCCGCCACCCAAGTCATATACCGCAATCTGCTGTCCTTTTTTCTTATCAAAACCATAAGCTAAAGCAGCAGCGGTGGGCTCATTAATAATACGCTTAACCTTCAAACCGGCGATCTCTCCGGCCTCTTTGGTAGCCTGGCGTTGCGCATCATCAAAATAAGCAGGCACCGTAATAACCGCTTCTTCAATTTTTTCACCCAACTTCTCTTCTGCGTCGGTTTTTAATTTTTGCAAAATCATAGCAGAAATTTCTTGCGGGTTATATTCTTTATCACCCATTTTAATTTTAACACCCACGCCGGCTTGTTTTATCTCAAATGGAAATAATTCTATATCACGCTTTACTTCCTCATCTTCAAATCGGCGTCCAATTAAACGTTTAATAGAAAACAAAGTATTCTTTGGATTGGTAACCGCTTGCCTTTTAGCAGTTTGGCCCAC
>CAZVLW010000015.1:13556-14227 GCA_964628705.1 uncultured Gammaproteobacteria bacterium | reverse complement strand
TAATTGGGCTAAATTGAGCTAAAGCTCTTCAACCCTCGGCTAAAGCCGGGTAGAAGGTGATTATTTCAACTAAGGTTGAATAAAAATATATAATATAAATTTTTACCACTTTTTATCAATTCTTTTTTTTCTTATATTCTCATAATAACTTACAATAGCGTTAGTGGCCATATAACCCAAAGAACAAAGGGTGCTTTTTTGCATAGTAAAAATAACATCACTTATCAACTTTTTTCTATTTTTAAAATCATTAGCATTAAATAACTCATACAGACGATAAGTTCCTTCACGGCAAGGTAGGCATTTACCGCATGACTCCAATTTAAAAAAAGACAGCCATTCATTAATTAGCTGTTTTTCATCTGTATTTAGACTGTATACTTTTAAGCCTGCCGCGCTCTGAATAGTGGTTTTTTGTAACTGGTTCATACTAAGGCAACTGCCAGCCATATCTCCGCCAAGTGTGATAAAAAAATCAAAATCAGGATAATGGCCAGTTGCTTCCAATGCTTGGTGTAGCGTAGTTTTTATAGGAAGCGACAACACTACTTTAGGCATAGCATAGCCATGCACACAAAAAAATTTTTCATTTTTATAATCCGCTTTTGATATTAGAGCGGCTTGATAAAAAGTTTCACAATTATTGACCAAGGTGGGTTTGCCATACAAGC
>CAZVLW010000015.1:0-13546 GCA_964628705.1 uncultured Gammaproteobacteria bacterium | reverse complement strand
CTTTTGGGTTAAGTAGGGCGGCTTTAAACGTGGCTCCTCCCTTTTGCCTTCCATTAAATTTACCAAAGCCGACTCTTCGCCGCCTATATAATCATCTGCTGGTTTGGAAAAGATTTCAATATTATCTTCGCCAACTAAAGCTAAAAGTTTATTTTTGTAGCAACGGTAATAATTTGGGTTTAAATATAGAAATCCCTTTTTGGCCTTAAGCGACTGCATAGCCAGCTTAATGCCGTCTAAAATCTTATCAGGATAATAATTTAAAATAAATTCATCTTTAAAAATACCGGGTTCGGATTCTGAAACATTGCAAATTACATATTTTTCCTTTTCTTTAGCATCATAAACCAACTTCCATTTTTTGGCAGTAGGAAAGGTTTGACAACCACGGCCAATCAAATTGGCCTGCTCTAACTGATTTATTATTTTGGGATAAGGCATCTAAATTCAGCTTAGCTTACTGTTTTAAGTATAGCATTTTTTAAGCATAAAAAAAACCGGCCTCTGGTTTTATTTTTTATTAGGGGCCGGAGTGGTGGAAAGAGATTTCGGATTTTAAATTTTTTTTCTGTGCTTTTTATAGCGAGGTGCAGGCACCCCAGTTTTTATGATGGCTGGTCCGTTTGCTTTTTTAATCTTTTCTTTTAATTCCTCTTCAAAGTTTTCTCCTTCAACTTTTTCCAAAAAATTTTTATTAACCAACCATTTTGAAAAAAATTCCGCTTCTTTTTCTGTCTTGATTTTCAGATTTAAGCACATAAATCCTCCTTTATATGATTTTTTTGTAAAAAAAATAAATCCCAAAATATATAATACATATTTTATTTTTTTCTGTCAACTAACCTCCTTTCTTTTTTTTGTTTTGTGTTTTTTGTTCTTTGTTTTTTCCTTCTTCTGCCTTTTCTAAGTTTTGGAGAGGGATATGAATAGTTTTTTGGTCTAGTGCCATTTTAATCCTCCTTTTCTTTTTCTTTTATTCTAAAAGAGCGGCAAAGGTAAATATATAGCTCTTTTAAAATAAGAGGGGTTCCGTTTGAGCTGTAAGTGAAAGATAGAGATGGTGATAGTAGATAAGAAAGAAGTATTCTCGGGGTTTTTTTATCATAAAAATTTACCATATGTGCATGGAGGCAATCATATCTTTGAATGGCTAATGCCTCCAATACTTTTTTAGAGAAAAACTCTCTCTCTTCACGCCACCATTCTTTATCAATGCCTAGTTGTATTAGAAAATCCATGGCATCTCTAACTTCTTGGGCTTGTTTGGATGTAAGATTTAATGCGCCGTTCATAATAAGTCCTCCTTAATTATTTGATTGTAATGATTTAAAATAAAAAACTGATCTGGGAAGATCAATTGTTGTGTTACTATCTATTTGCTACGTATATCACAACCGCTGATATTCCCTCAGACCAGTAATCATAAACAAATTAATAAACTTTGATTGTTCTGAAATCATTTGCATATATACATATGATAATGAATTGTTTTAAATAAGTCAAAATATAGTCTTGTGGATAAATAAAAAAGGCGGTATAAAACCGCCTAAAGGATTAGCAAGACAGATAGGGACCCCAAAAATGGTAATTTTCATCGATTTTCTGGTCGCTTTCGGGCGACCGGCTACCTCTCTTACAAAATAAATTTTTAAAAAAATTTTTAAAAATTTTTAACATAATAATCCCTCCTTTTAGTTTAATTTTTGTTTTAAATAAAAAAAATCGCCTTATTGGCGATTCGTAATTTAGGTTTAATTCTAACTATTATATACCAAAACTACCAACCGCCAAGGGGACGATTAACACAATAATAATCAAAATCAAACCTAAATTCAGGTTAATTATTTTTTTATTTATTTTTTGGGCTAAATTATTAACCATATCCAACTAAAATTAGATAAATTTATATATTTAATTCAACTTGTTACTTATTAAAGTAACATACCCAAAATTATCTGTCAAAAAATAATTGTGGAAAAAAAGCAACTGTAAAAAACAGCTGCTTTTAATAATACATTTTTTTATTTTCCTTGGAGCAACGGCTTTATCCATCTTTGTATTATATCAAAGTCTATAAATTCAGTTGTCGGATAGTAAGCCATCTGCGTCTGCCACGGCGGCATTTTAACAATTAGCGGTTTTAGATCAAAGCCCAGCTCATCTACTAACTTTTTCCAGGCTGGCTCAAAAACAAACTGGATAAAACGGTCTAAACGATTACCGCTTTCACCCCCGTGAAAATCCTCAAATAATATGGCATGGGCCACAAATAAAGAAAGATATGGAAAGTAATATTTTTTAGAGCTGCCAAATGAGGACAGCCAATCTGAAAAGTCACTTCGCAACACCTTTCCATTGTCATTGGCGATAAACTGGTCCTGAAGCTGATGATGATAATCAATCAGAGTCAGCGAGCCCTTGGCTGGAATGGATTGCAAGGGCTGACCGTCATAACTGCGCATATTATTCAATTTATCTTTTTTGATTTTCTCACCCTTGTTTCTGCCACGGCCATAAAAAAACATTGGATGGGCTAAAGATCTTTTAAAACTGGATGCGGTAGAAAAACTATCACGGTGATATTCCATCCAAAAGGGATTCAGCTCATATGATTTGGCTAATCTAAAAAACAATAAATCTTCATAACGGCATGTTGCGACCTGCCGAGCAAAAATAGCCAAATCCTGGCTTGGCGGAAGGTTTGGCAAAATCCAATTCTTATTTTTCCACCACTCCTCAATAAAGTTTTTTTGTCCACGGCGGCGGTCTAACTCCTCAATAGCCTGGGGTAAGGTAAAGTAATACATATTGTCCCTCCTTAAATTATATTTATTTAAATGATTATATTTATTTTATCTTTGTTTTTTTATACCTAATTGTTTGATAAGTATTTCTTTTGCCTGCTTAAGTGATTTTTCAGTTAATTGCCGCCCATCATCAATCTCGCTATGATAAACTTGCATCAATTTATCAAAATCACCTACAATAAATTTTATTTTATTTAAATATCTATTTAAATTCTTAATGGGAAAGCCCAGCTTAACTAAAGACGGGTCTAAAACAATTTGATTTTTACCGTTACCTACACAATCAACTACTATAATCTTTTTCGCCTTTTTTATAAGTGTGGAATATTTAGCTTCAAAAACCCTAAAACCGTGACCCCAATAAGTTGGGTGGTCATAGGATAATTCCTCATTAGCTGAAAAAACCATTAAATTATCCTTGGTTGTATCTGGATTTTCTAAAACTGCGCCCATTACGGCCGATACCCCCGAAGCATTATCAATAGCACCTGTTTTAATTGAGTCATAATGGGCAAAAATAATAGATTTTGGATTTTTTAAATTACCAACTAAAATATTAACTGCTCTATGTTTTACTTTCTTAACTGATACACTACCTCCAACTTTTTCTGCGTTTATAACTTTATTCAATGATTTATGTGAAACAGCTAAAGCTGGTGCAAAATAATAATTTGCGTTTGAAATAGCACCTTTACATTTGGGATTAAAATTTATGTTTGCCGTATGCTGATAAAACGAAGATGGCAATAAAGAACTCAAAATAACATCTTTGCCTTTGATTTTGCCCCCTTGCATGGAGCAGCCGCTGCATTCAACTTTGCGGCCATCACACAGTAGTTCTGCTTTTTTAATATAGGGCAGGTTAACGTAAAAATAATGCAATTTATAATCAATATCTTTTTGTTTTAAGTAATGCATTAAAAAACTGGCTGTTTTAGTCTCATTTTTAAACTGCCTGGGTGAAAAGCTAATTATTTTTTTCACAAATTTTAAATATGAAAATTTATTTTTTGCCATATAAATAAAAACACCGCCCGCGGCGGTGATAACTATTAATAATTTTTAAACAAAAATATATTAAAAATATAATAACCACCGCGCTAAAGCAAACATAATCAAAACAAACCAAATAAAGCCAATCAAGTGGCTCATATTTAAACATACTAGTTGTGCGGTGATTTTATTAACCATATTAACCCAAAATTAATAAAAATATTGTATATATATTGTAACTTAATGAGAAAAATAACATATAAAAAAATATAAGTCAAAAAATAATTGTGGAAAAAAATGACCCTAAAATTAAGGGTCAATGGAGGGGTGATTTTTTTATTTCTTTTGTTTGCAGCTATGGCACGGTCTAAATGGCAAATCTCCGTTTTCTTGCCTCACTTTTTCTACTACATCGGGTCCCAAGGGTATATTGCCCAGTTCAAAAAAAGCAAGTGCTGATTCTTGGTGATTGCAGTTACAATAAGAAACTATAAATACTTTAAAATGGTGGCATTGATTAACAGCATAGTTCAAACTGCATTCGTCATTGGCGTGGTGACAATCATGCTTTTCTGAACTGAATGAAAATAAAGGGCACATTCGAACAGCTTTGGATGAATTAAATAAAGCCATAATAATTAACCTCCTTTTATTTTATTTTTGTATTAAAAAAATAACCCCATGCGGAGTTATTGGCTCTTAGATATAGGTACCATTAAATTATAGTATAGCTTAAACATTAACTAAATTATATAGCATAAATCTAAGTTGTCAAAAAATAATGTGGATAATCCCTACTTATACTCTTTTAATTTATCTATCACGGCTCTAATAAACCTCTCTGCCGCATAAGGGCCATTGGCGGTAACAATGTTGTCGTCTGTAACAACATCTGTTTTATCCAAATAAACCACCCCGTAATCCTTGAAAACCTCTAAACCATGATTGTTATCTTTGCTGGAAAAAACAGTTGCTTGGCGGCCTTCTAAAACCCCTGCTTTTGCCAAAATCACCGGGGCAATGCAAATGGCAGCTACAATCTTATGGTTGTGATTTAAACTGCGGACAATTTCGTGCACCAATTTATTATCTTCAAACTCCAAAGCTCCCGGGCCGCCAATAAAAATAATAGCCACGTATTGATCATAGCCCACTTTGTGAATATTATTATAAACCTCTACCTTTTGACCGGCCTCACCAATGGCTGTTCCCACTTTGGAAGAAGCGACTTCATAATCAATTTGGCTTGCCTCTAGTGCTTCCACCACAGGATTGAACTCTTTTTCTTGAAAATCTTGACTGCTAACAACAATTAAAGTCTTAGTTTTTTGTGCTTTAAGCATAAAATTAATGAAATGAATAAAACAACTAAATCAAGTCAATAAACTTAATGATAATAGCAAATCAAAAACAATCTATAGATAATAAAGGATAGGGTGATAAATTGCCTAAATCAATCCAGTCTATTAATTATTTACTGCTGATTGTAATGTGTTTATTATAACCTAAAATAGCACAAATGTTAAATAAATTTTTGTTATGCTCATATAAAATGTGCTATAATGTAATTATAGCAATGCAAAAACCTAAACTAAAAATAATTTTTGAGTTCAACAAACAGAGCGGGGCAATGCTGGTTACGGCTTTGGTTTTTGTTACTCTTTTTGCCGTTTTGGCAGTAGCTTTAGCTGGTATGATATCTGCTCAACATAAAGCTGGCTTAAAAAAAATAAAATCCGCTCAAGCATTAGCTGTTGCGGAGGCGGGTATTAATTATTATCGTTGGCATTTGGCACACGCGCCTGAAGATTATCAAGATGGCACTGGAGAGCCCGGTCCTTATGTGCATAACTATAAAGACAATGTGGGTAACAATATTGGTAAATTTGAATTAGAAATTACTCCACCTGACGAGTGCTCAAGTGTGGTAAATATCCAATCAACTGGTTGGCTGAATGACGATCCAAATTTGACCAGACAAATCCAAGTTAAATACGGCAAAAAATCTTTAGCCTCATACGCTTTTTTGACAAACTCTAACGTGTGGTTTGGAGATGATGAAATATTACATGGACCGCTTCACTCCAACGGAGGGATAAGAATGGATGGCTACAATGATGGGCAAACCACTTCTGCTAAACAAACTTATATTTGCGGGCCTGAGCATGGCTGTTGGTATCAAGAAAAACCAGGCGTGTGGGGCAATGGTGGAGAGCAAACTCTGTGGGAGTTTCCAGTCTCTAATATTGATTTTGACGCGTTAACTACTGATTTGGCTGAGTTTAAAAATTTAGCGCAAAATAGCCAATGCGGCAATGTGGATGATTGTTATTTTCAGCAAAGAGGACTGGGCTACCATTTGGTATTTAAAACGGATGGTACCTTTGATATGTATAGAGTAACCAAATTAAAAAATCCTGTTTGGGGCTATGATGGGGAAAATATTGTTAGAGAATCAGACGACATAGACAGAGAAAGTTTTATTGACAACTACGATATACCTGATAGTTGTGGTATAATTTATGTAGAAGATGATCTTTGGGTAGAAGGCACGGTAAACGGACGCGTGAGTGTGGTAGCTGCTAAACTGCCCGATTCTGGCAGTAATCCCCGAATTATTATCAACAATGATATAGAATACCTAGAACATAGTAATGAACATACTTTGGGGCTGATTTCTCAATCAGATATTTTAGTACCACTTTATGCAGCGCCAAATAATCTTACTATTGAAGCGGCACTAATGGCGCAAAAGGGCAGGGTTTATAGAAAACTTTACTATGATAGCGGATGGAGAAGAGCTCCCTGGTTGGCGCTACCTTATGTCAAACAAGACCAGCTTACTCTTTATGGTTCCATTATAACCAACACTACCTGGACTTGGACTTGGGTCGGACCATTTGGTAACGTGATTTCTGGCTATGAGAATACTGAAACAATTTATGACCCAAACCTAACTTATTATCCGCCACCCAGTTTCCCCACTACCGGAGAATATCAAATCTTAGAATGGGAAGAAACTACTGAAAAACAATAAAATGATAAAGATTTGGAATTGAGCATTTAAAATTTGTCAGCTCAAGATATGACAAAAATAACCCTGTTGGCGCAAAAACATTTTTATCTAATATTGTCAATTATTGATGGTTAAATGTGAATTGATTTTATGCAATTTATTAATCCGCCAAGCAATATATTCGGTTTAGATATTTCAGATTTATCCCTGAAGGCTGTTCAGGTTAGGCAAAAAGGGGGTATGAATTATATTACCAGTTTTAATAATATAGAGGTACCACCAGCAATCATGGAAGAAGGAGTGGTGCAAAATAAAAAAAAGATGCTTCAGCTTTTAAAAGAACTTTTAGCTAACGCCAAAAAAGAGATATCCACGCAGTATTGTGTTATGTCATTACCAGAACCTAAAACTTTTATTAAAGTTATTGAGGCTGAGGTTAAAGACAGCCAAATAGATACTAATACAAACATAAAAAATGAGTTGCAAAAACATATACCTATTAATATTGAGGAGTTAAGAATAGATTGGCAATGGGTTGAAACAAAAGATAATAGAAAAAAATTTTTAGTCGGAGCGGTGCCTAAAAAAATTGTAGATGAGTATATCTCTTTGGCAGAAAATGCTGGGCTTAAGGTGGTTGCCTTTGAAGTAGAAGCCCAAGCTATTGAAAGAGCTATTATACCACACTCAATTAGGGCAAAAAATTTAATGAACCAACTATTTATTAAAAAGTATCACCCTAAACAAAAAAATAAATCACGCCATAAACAATCTGTCCAAAATCCTAAAATTATTATGGACTTAGGTGCGACCAGGACAAGTGTGGTACTCATAGATGATGGTATTATACAGTTTGCCAATAGCCTATCTCATATATCAGGAGAAAAAATGACTAAGACTATAATGGAAGAACAAAATCTAAATTATTCTAAAGCCGAAAAAGCTAAAATTATTTGTGGCACCAATCCAAAAAAATGCAAGGGTGCGGTAAAAGATATTATGGAAAATTTATTGGATGATATTGCTAAAGAAATTATCAATACAGACAATTTTTATCAAGACCACTTTGGCAAAGAAACTCATCAATTGGAAATAATCCTGTGCGGAGGCGGAGCAAATATGAGCGGCATAGCGGAAAGTTTAGAAAAAAAAATAAAAAGAAAAGTATCTATTGCTGACCCTCTGTTAAATGTTTCCCACAAATTGCCAAAAAAAATAAATAATTTAATGTCTTATACAACAGCCATCGGCTTGGCTCTTAGAAACTATATTAAGTAAACATGTTCCATTTAAATTTAACCAGTTTAAAAAATAAAGAAAAAATAAAAAAAACAAATTTATATATTAAATTAAGTAATACCTTAATCTTGTTAACAATATTTATCATTATGGTAGCAGGAGCATCTTTAGTGACAAATAATATAATTCAAAACAAACTCAACCAGATAGAAAAGCAGCCGCAAAGTAATGAAAAATTAATGAAGTTAAATACTATTAAAAATAAATTTGATAAGATTGAGGATGTGCAAAAAAATTATGTTAAATGGTCTTTGGTTATGCAAAATTTTCTGAGCCATGTGCCTGAGAAAAATATTTTAAATCGTTTAACTTTTGATAAAAAAAACAACACATTCAATATCACCGGATTTGCTAAACAACGTGATAATTTTTTGCAGTTCAAGGAAAATCTGGAAGAATCAGAAATGACCAACACTATAAAGTCCCCTATCTCAAATTTATTACACCAAACAGATATCAACTTCAAACTTAGCGGCCAATTAAATCTATAATCTATGTGGCAGTATAAAAAGTACATAATCATAGTTATTACCTTGTCTGTATTAAACTT
The DNA here is from genome assembly GCA_964628705.1 of uncultured Gammaproteobacteria bacterium. Lineage (GTDB taxonomy): Bacteria > Patescibacteriota > Patescibacteriia > UBA2196 > GWA2-42-15 > CAZVLW01. Next base: position 4,881 of record CAZVLW010000015.1, on the reverse strand, counting down.
TGGGTTAATTTTATTTATTATTTTGCCCAAGACCGAACAAATCTCTGCTGCTAAAAAACAAATTGCTGAAGAAAAGAAAGAGTTAACCCATCTACTTGATAAGGGGCAAAGCGTAACTCAAACTATTAAAAATCTAAGGCAGATAGAAAAGGAAACTGACATTCTTAATAATATTTGGCTTCATCGGGGCAATGAATTGTCATTTATAAAAAATTTAGAAAAAGCGGCTGAAGAACATAACTTAACCCAAACAATAAAATTTGATAACACTTTAAACAATAACGATGGAAAAATATCAGAAATACCTCTTGAAATAGATCTTGAGGGCACACTCATCAATATTTTAAACTATATCAACCAACTGGAACGCCTGGATTATTATATCAATATAAACAAATTTAGCTTACGAAGCAGTAGTAGTAGTTTAGCTGCGCCAAACAGCGAAGAACAAAACGAAAATCAAAATATTATTTTAAAAGCCAGTATTCAAGCAACCACTTATTGGAAATAATTATTTATGGAAACTAAAGAACAATTAAATAAAATAAAAAATATTTTAAACTTTTGTGATCATTGTATGAATATGGTTGTCTGGATTATTGTATTACTCGTAATCTTGTCTTTCGGTTGGTTTTCATATAATAAATTCTACCAAACCTATATCCAAATAGGTTTAGTCAGCCAACTTAAAAGCCAAGTTACTGATGAAACCTTAGATATACAGAGATGGCAAAAAATTAAAGAAAATTATGAATGGAAGAAGCAAACCGTAAATCCAGATAAATTAGCACGTGATCCATTTCAATAAACTTGACAAAAATCATATAATTGTTAAAATCATATTGATTCATATAATTATAGGTTAATTTATTTTTTATGGCACACAGAAAAGCTGGCGGATCAACTAAATTGGGCAGAGACTCAATATCTAAAAGATTGGGTGTTAAAGTTACCGGCGGCCAACGGGTTGATGTTGGGCAAATTTTAATTAGACAACGAGGTACTAAATTCCACCCCGGTTTAAATGTTAAAAAAGGCGCCGATGATACACTATATGCCGCTAAAAATGGAACGGTTAATTTCTTTAATAAAAAAATTAAAAAATTTGATAATAAGCTAAAATTGACTAAATTTATAAAAATTGACTAAATAATATACTATACGTCAACTAAACAAAAACAGTTCTATACAGAACTGTTTTTGTTTAGTTAAATTTTAATATGATCAAACCAGCCAAACAATCCAATACTAAAATTACACTTTACATACTACTGGCTGGCCAACTGGCGAATATCCAAATTGAGCCCAAGCTGACTTTTTGAAACGCTTATCAACTGACCAGTTCTTGGGTAAATCAGTTTGTCTGTCATAAAAATTTATTAAATAATAATAAAATTTATTGGGGCAAATTACTCTGACTTTATTAAATAATGCTAAATAAAAAAATTCACGATGCTTTGTGCTTCGTGGGTGAAATAATAAAAAATAAAAATTATATATCACTAAACATTTCCACGAAGCAGGTGGGTCTCATCATCATAGTTGTGTAATAAGTTTGGTTCATCATCTATTTATTAATATATTCTTTTTTAGTATGACATCTACTGAAAAGCTGTCAATCCAACTATAACTATAATAAATGCAGATAAAAGTTAGTTGGTCTATAGACTGCGTTCAGCAGGATCAACCTCAGATTTTTCTACATTTTATGCCAACTTAGAGTGTTTTAAAATATCTTGGGTAACCTCTTGACGCGGTCTGCCGTACTTAGTTCTGGATAGCTCTTTAATTTTATCAGCTAAATCCTGATTAATTGGCGGGGGGGGAAAAGTTTCCATATTAAATGCCTTGGAAGCGCTTTTATCAATGAGCAGTCTGACGTAGGCGTTGAATCGTTCTATATTCATCACATCATACTCTCCAAAAACCGGCTCAAATTGTTTGGCTATAACTTCTGCATCTTCTACTCCTACTCTAAAAGCTATCATCGTGCCGGCGTTACCAAACACTGCGTCACGGATACTGGCATCATCACGATTAACCAACTGGCTAATATATTGATGAGCCATATTTAAATTCAGTTTATATTTACGCGCTTCTGCTAAAATGGTAGCAATAGAATCTGTTACATAATTTTGAAACTCATCAATATATAGATAAAAATCCTTGCGCTCTTCTTCAGGCATACCGGCTCTTGAAAGAGCCGCCATCTGAAGTTTAGAGACTATTATCAGGCCAAGTAAATTACTATTAACTTCACCCACTTGCCCTTTAGAGAGATTGGCAATAAGTATTTTACCTTCATTCATAATGCGCTTAAAGTCAAAACCTGAAGATGGCTGGCCTATAATATTGCGTATCATTTCATTTTCCACAAAACGGCCAACTTTAGATATTAAATAGCCCAACATCTCTGATTTATGATAGTCCGATGTTTTAGCCATTTCTTTTTCCCAAAAAGCCCGAACCATTGGGTCGGTTACAAATTGAAGTTTATAGCGCTGAAATTCTTCATCAGTAAAAATTCTCGGGATTTCAGTAATAGTTCCAGGGTTTTCTTTATCAGACATTAAAGTCAACATTGCGTTTCTCATATTGTGCTCAAACATAGGGCCAATCATAGCTGGATCTGTTACCAATTTATAAAAAATCTGCACCATTTCTTGGGTAACAAAATCCATCTCTTCGGGTGTTTTAGCTTCCAGCATATTTAAGCCTACGGGGCGCTCAATATCAGCTGGATTGAAATAAACCACATCATCCGCCCTTTCTTTTGGCACGTACCCTAAAGCTTCTTCAGCTAAACTGCCATGGGGATCAATAATGCCCACCCCACGGCCCGCTTTCATATCTTGTTTTATCATATTTTCAAATAAAACTGACTTACCCACTCCAGTCATACCAATGGTGTAGACATGGCGCCTTCTGTCTGCAGTTTTCATACGGATAATGGTTTCTTTGCCACGATAAAGATTTTTACCCAAAATAACACCCTCTTTAGGCATATCTACCGGAGCTGGCGCTTTTCTTGATTTAAGCCATTTAATATTAGGGGTTTGCCAACTGGGCAAAGGGAAATGAAAAACTGATGCCAACTCTTCAGTGTTTAAAATAAGGCGTCTTTTTCCATCAAAATTACGGTAAATAAAATCTTTAATAATCCTATTGATTGAACGTGGAACTGCCTTGCTAAATTTGTTACCATACTCATAAATACTATATTGTGAAAAAGAATTGGTAATATTATCTAAATATTCTTTGGCTGTTTGCTTATCAGAAGCAGAAGTAATAATGCGTATATTTACATCCAAACCGGCCTTGGATGCCTTTTCCTCAAACATTTTGGATGCCTCTTCTTCATAAGCGGAAAGTTTATGCGGTTGACTAATGCCTTTAGATTGCTCTTCTGTTTCTTTTTCGGATTTAGTTTTGGAAGCATAGCCAGCACTCCACATCTCACCCATAAAAGAATAAAGTTTATGAGCTACATTGCCCGTAGTGGCAGACTTCATGGCTTTATTTAAACTTTTACCTTGGTTCATTTCATGCACCACTCGGGATGCCTTACGTCGCCATTGTTTTTTAGCAGATCTTACCACAAATTGAATAACTGCTCCGTCTTGCTCGGCAACCTTACTTAAAGTATTAGTTACCGCATCCATCGGATCAGAATCCAATTTTCTAAAAGTTTTTATGGGGAAAATATAATTTTTGGAAAATTGCAGATAGGCAGCGGCTACTTTAGAGGTGGATTGGAAAATATTATATTCGGCCACTTTTTCTATTTGTGCATGCGGATATTGGCCGTGGATTTGTTGTTCTGTATAGTTGGCTAAATACTTGGGCACGACTACATAAAATAAGATTTCTCCATTTTGTACTACCAACTCAAAACTAACGTGATCAGTTCTGCCAAAAAACCAGTAGAGTATGCCATACTGCGCCCGCATACCGCCGATTGAGGCAAATAATTCTTCAGCTTGGGCAATTTGTTCTTCGATTTGTTCTTTATTAACTTCCCTTTTTGAGTCTTCACTGCCAGTTTCCTTGGGAAGTACGATATTAAAAATAACCTTATCAAAAGCTTGTGGCAAATTGCCCCCTTTTTTAAACAAAGCTCGTAAAATTAAAAGCACTATAAAAACTATAACAATCAAAACCGCAATGACACTAACTATTGGAAATAAATTGGGAGCTAAGTTACTTGGCATGTTTATTCTTTAAGTTTTAAAATTTTATTGGTTTTAATTTTAGCTTCCTGCTCAATAAAAAACTTATTTACCCCGGGAATAAGCAAAAGCCAGCGTTTGATTAACTCAAACACTTTCACGGCAACAGATTTTCCCTTTTCAATTACCTGGGAAATTTCTACGGCTGTTTTTTCACCCTCCTCTTTGAGAAGTTTTTGCTGTGATTCTTCTAAACTAAAATACAAATCTTCTAAATCTTCTGCTAAAATGTGCTCTATTTCTAAAACCGTCTTGGATTTAGAGGGGGCTTGATCATCTGGTGGTGTTTGTGCTTGGTCAGCAACTTGTTGGAGCTCCTCTTCAGTTTGACTACCCTTTTTTTCATATTGGGAAACAGTTTGTGTCTCAGAGTGTTCTTTCTTCTGCTCCTGCTCAACTTGTGACAACTGATCTGGTTGCTTAAGGCCTTCTTGGCTCTCTTTAGACAATACCTTTTTTTCTTTTTTGTCTTTTTTGTCTGGCATATTGCTTATTAGCTAATAATAAATTGTCTTTGATAAAAACCCATAAAAGTATATTTTTAACACTTGCTCAATTACTTTAATTTTAGCATATTTAATTAAAGTTATAAAATAGCTCGAATTAAGCCATCTAAAATCTAACCCAAACACCCTTGGTTGAGTCATATAAA
>CAZVLW010000014.1:0-15147 GCA_964628705.1 uncultured Gammaproteobacteria bacterium | reverse complement strand
GCCAGCAACATCACGCGATACGGTATCTGCAGGCCTCCGTCAGAGGCGTTGGGCTGTATCCAAATTTTTTTAAAAGGAGTTTGTTTGAGTATTTTGCCATTAAAAACACTATTTAAGGCCACACCTCCAGCCATGACCAAATTGTCCAAGCCAGTCTGCTTATGGCTGTAGTTCAGTATTTTTACCATAACATCTTCAGTCTTCATTTGAAGCGCTGCCGCAATGTCTTTATGCCTTTGATTGATTGGCTCCGTCTTTTTTCTGATTGGACCTTCAAGTAGTTGGCATAATTTTTTTGAAGGCATTTTGTTTTTAAAATGGAATATAAAATAATCCATATCCAAATGGAAACTCCCATCTTTTTTGATATCTATGACTTGTGATAATTTCTTGTAGTATTTGTTAGTTTTCCTATTAATGTCGCCATAAGGTGATAGTCCCATAACTTTATATTCTGAATTGTTTACGCTAAAACCAAGGTAAGCTGTTAGTGTTGAGTAAAGTAAACCGATAGAATGTGGAAAAACAAGTTTATGTTTTAGTTCTATGTGATTTTTCTTGCCATATCCAAGAGTGGTGGTCTCCCATTCTCCCACGCCGTCTATGGTTACAATTGCCGCTTCTTCAAAGGGTGATGGCAGAAAACAACTAGCAGCATGGGATAAATGGTGTTTTACAAAGAAAATATTTTTTTTGTAGCCCAATTTTCTTATTTTTTTTATAACTCTTAGTTTTTGGTTAACCCAAGATGGTATGGAACTTAAAAATGTTTTTAAACTTCGCGGAAACATATCTATATGTTGGTATAGCACTCTTTCAAATTTAAGCAAAGGTTTTTCATAAAAAGCCACATAATCAATTTCAGCCATTTCTATACCATGGGTTTTTAAACAATAATCTATTGCATTTTGCGGAAAATTTATATCATGCTTAACTCGGCTGAATCTTTCTTCCGCAGCCACCACCACACCATCTTTAACCAGTGTGGCAGACGCATCATGGTAATAACAACTAATGCCTAAAATATACATATTTAAAACTGTTTATAATATTCATCAATATGCGTAGATTTTTCTTTCACTTGTTGCCAGTAAGTTTCTTTATTTTTGTCTATATTTGTATCTAATAATCTTTTTCCTTGCAGTTTGGTGAAGAGTTTAGTTATACCAACACCTATAAAATAAACCAAACTTAATAACAGCGCATTTACTAAGGTGATGATATTTTGGCTAAAAATATCCAAACCATTTTTTATACTTTTAATAAATAAGATAATATCTTTTTTCATTTATTTAAAATTATTTTAATTAAAAAACCGATCATATTTATGACCGTGGCAATTAGAATTATATGTATTAAACTCCAATTTACTGGCAGATGACCGCTTAATTTTAGAATAAAAAAAAGAAAAATACTAAAAATAATCAATCCCAAGACAAAACCTAAGTATTTTCCGTTTTTATATATTTTTTGCTGTTTCATTATTTTCTTATATGTTTATAATTTTCCAAAAACCATTCATATGTTTTTTCTAAACCCTTTTTTAGAGAGGTTTGCGGTTTCCAGCCAAGGTTGAAAATTTTAGAACTGTCTAAAAATTTGCGCGGCGTTCCGTCTGGTTTGGATGTATCCCAAACCAACTCACCCTTAAAGCCAACTGTTTGTTTTACCATTTGAGCCAGTTTTTTGATAGTAATTTCCTCGCCACTGCCAAGATTTAAAAATATTTCACCCTTTTCATTTTGCTCTTTTGTCGGGTTGAAATAGCGCATTAGATATAAGCATCCTTTGGCTAGGTCTTGTATATATAAAAATTCTCTTTTGGGTTTTCCGCTACCCCAAACCACAACTTTTTTAGCGCCTCTCTCTTTTGCCTTATGAAAACGGTGTATCAAAGCCGGCAGTACATGCGCGTTTTCAAGATGAAAATTATCTCGTGGACCATAAAGATTAGTTGGCATAGTTGCGATAAAATTGGTGCCATATTGGCGATTGTAATGCTGGCACATTTTCATGCCTGCAATTTTAGCAATAGCGTAAGGTTCATTGGTGGGCTCCAGCTTGCTTGAAAGTAAATATTCTTCTTTTATTGGTTGGGGGCATTTTTTTGGATAGATGCAAGATGATCCAAGAAATAATAATTTTTTTAACCCATATTTATAAGCCGCGTGGATAACATTGGTTTGAATTTGGATATTTTGATAAATAAAGTCAGCCGGGTAAGTGTTATTTGCTCCAATACCGCCAACTTTTGCCGCAGCCAAAATAACAAATTCCGGTTTTTCTTTTTTAAATAAATTAAAAGCGACCTGTTGGTTAGTTAAATCAGCTTGGCGATGGGTGCGGGTAATAATATTTTGATAACCTTGTTGTCTTAATTCATTTAAAATAGCTGAGCCAACCAAGCCTCTATGTCCAGCTAAAAAAATTTTTGAATTTTTCGGAATTTGCATAAGAGTTTGTTTACCAATTTATATTAATCATTTATTTTACATTTTATTTTTTTCTTTTAAGTGATCTCCCATTGGTAGACTAGTTTTTATAGTTGTTATTCGCCTTAGAATTCTTTGATTATTGCTCATTGCTTATAACTTTAATATCAAACTCTATCATTTTTTTGACCAACTCTTCAAAGCTGACTCTTGGCTCCCACCCAAGAATTTTTTTAGCTTTACTTGCATCTGCCACTAAATTTTCAACTTCAGTTGGCCGATAATATTTGGGGTCAATTTCAACATAATCCTGCCAGTTATTTATACCCGCAACTTTGAATGATAATTTTACAAATTCCTCTACTGAGTGGCTTTCTCCAGTGCCGATTACATAATCATCAGCTTCGTCTTGTTGCATCATCAGCCACATCGCACGAACATATTCAGGAGCATAACCCCAATCACGTCTGGCATTCAAATTTCCCAGATAGAGCTTATCATCCAAACCTGCTTTAATGCGCGCCACGCCGCGTGTAATTTTTTTAGTTACAAAAGTTTTACCGCGCCGGGGTGACTCGTGATTAAAAAGGATTCCGTTACAAGCAAAGATATTATATGCTTCCCTGTAATTTACCACAGCATGATAAGCAAAAAGTTTAGAATATCCATAGGGGCTTCTCGGCTGAAATTTTGTTTCTTCATTTTGCGGTGCCGGGGCTGAACCAAACATTTCAGAGCTGGATGCTTGGTATATTTTTATTTTTTTTCCGCTATATTCTTCAAAATCACGCATGGCTTCCAGCAGTCTTAAAACACCCATAGCAGTAATATTGGCAGTATATTCCGGAATATCAAATGACACTCTCACATGTGATTGGGCGGCTAAATTGTAGATTTCATCAGGCTGAATTTTAAAAATTAATTTACGTAGTGATTCAGCATCAGCCATATCACCATAGTATAAAATAAGTTTTTTGTTTTTTTCATGGGGGTCTTGATAAATATGGTCTATGCGTAGAGTGGGGAAGGTGCTGGAGCGCCTAATTATGCCATGCACCTGATAACCTTTTAATATTAAAAACTCAGCTAAATATGAGCCATCTTGACCAGTAATACCAGTAATTAATGCTTTTTTCATAAATTATATGTTTAATTCAAAGTTTTGATTATAAATTATTATTGCCCCCCGCCTGAGAGTACTGTCTTAATGGTTTTTAGTAAAATTGAAAAATCCAGTATAGGTGAGCGGTTTTTAATATAATACAAGTCATATTGAAGTTTTTCAAGTGCGTCCTCTTCACTGGCGCCATACGGAAAGTTGACTTGAGCCCAGCCAGTTAGCCCTGGTTTAACTAAGAGCCGCGTGTTGTAAAAGGGGATTTCCTCTTGCAATTTTTCAATAAATTCCGGCCTTTCCGGCCTTGGTCCGATAAAACTCATTTCACCGCGTAAAACGTTTATGAGTTGGGGGATTTCATCAATTCTGCTTTTTCTCAATATTTTTCCAACATTAGTTACCCGTGGATCATTTTTCTGCGCCCATTGCGGACCACTACTTTCAGAGTTTTGGTACATAGTTCTAAATTTAACTGCCATAAATTTTTTTCCGTTTTTTCCAGTTCGTTGCTGCATAAAAAACCCCGGTCCATTACTTGTAGCACGAATCAAAATATATATGAATGGTATAAAAGGCAAACTGATAATCAATAAAATCATTGACAAAGCAATATCCATTATGCGTTTGATTATTTCATAAGCATGTTTAGTATTTTCTCTGATATTTTCCAAAAACCACATCTGGCCTATGGTGCTGATTAAAATTTTACCAGTAAATTTTTCTGCAAATTCAGGTAAATCAAAAATAGCCATTTTTAAATCAAGTGCATTATAAATTTTATTGATCAATCTTTGGTCTTTAATAGCTGCTTCATCAATAATTAAAGTTTTTATTTTATTTTCTTGTAAATATTTCTTTATATTACTCCGACTATCAACAATTTGAATGTCGGCTTGCTCTGCACTGAACAAGTCATTCGGTGCAATAAAAGATATTATTTTTAGGCCCATCTGCTGGTTTTGATTTATTTCCGCGGCCAGCGTTCGGCTTTCCTTAGATTGACCGACTATACTGGCTTTATCAATCATTTTTTCTCTAACAATCAATTTATTGAAAAGTTTGCGCCACCATAAGAAAATTACTGCAAATATAATCAGATCCATCACCAGCACAGTTTTCGGAGTAATGCCAGCCGTAGCTAAATAGAAAAAGACAAAACCCACTGCGCCGCACCAAATAAGAGTATAAATAACCAATCGGTAGAAAACAATATTGTTCTGCGCGTAGCGTAAATCGTAAAGGCGATTGATAAAAAAAATGACCAGCCATATAGCAAACAGGATACTAAAAGGCACTAAGTGCTGGCGCCAGCGCTCGGCATTGACAATATCAAAGTATCTTAAACTCAAAGTCAGCCACAAAGCTACATAGAGGATTATCACATCACCTATAAGTAAGAGCAATGTTTTTATGCGGCTCATGGTATTAAACATATAAGTTAATTAAGTCAATTCATAAACAACAACCAAGCATCTAAAAAATAATGTTTTTTGTTGCTTATTATTTGTTGTCTATTTTTTGCTAATAACTCTATCATACTAAAAAATCATATTTTTTTCAAGGGTTTGGTTTGCCACTTATATTATAATGCTATAAAATATATACTAATGACTCATATCAACTACACATATATAAACTGGCTCAAATATTCGCTTTGGGGTGTTTTATTTTTGGCTCTATTAACCCCGCTTTTAGTGAGCTCTTCTTTTATTTTTCCTTTTATAACATTAAAAACATTTTATTTTAAAATTTTAGCTGAAGTGGCATTGTTTTTGTATATCCTGTTAGCTTTAGCTGACAAAAATTATCGTCCCCAGTTTAATTCGCTTTTATGGTCTATTTTAATGTTCCTATTTGTAGTTTTAATTACCTCAATTGTCGGTTTAAATCCGTTCAAAAGTTTATGGGGTACCATTGAAAGGGGAGAGGGTTTTAACTTTTTGGCTCATTTGGTTGTCTATATTTTTATTTTATCACAACTTTTCAGAAGCCACCGCATTTGGCTCAATTATTTTACATTTTCAATTTCTATAGCAATTTTAGTCGGCTTATATGCTTTGTCACAACAAGCCGGTTTTGATCTAAGTTGGATAGTGCCAAACTCTTCAGGTGGCCGCCTGTCATCCACCTTGGGTAATCCAGCTTATTTAGCGGCTTATAGTTTGGGCCATTTTTGGTTAGCGGTTTATCTCTTTCTCAGACGGCCATTCTGGCTGTGGAGAATATTTTTTGGACTAAGCGCTGTATTTAATATCTATCTGTTGTTCAATACCCAAACCCGCGGAGCCATGCTTGCGTTTATTGCCACTATATTTTTATTTATAATCTATTTTATTTTTACCTCTCGTTATAAAAAAATTAAATATTATTTCTTAGCAGTTTTGTTTTTATTGTTTCTTTCAGCTGGTTTTATTTATTTAAATAAAGATAAACCATGGATTGCTCACAGTGGACCATTTCATCGTTTGGTAAACATCTCGCTAAATGATACAACTGTTGAATCTCGCCTCTACGCATTGGATTCCTCATGGAAAGGATGGCAGGATAGATTTCTTTTTGGCTATGGCTGGGAAAATTATAACTATGCCTTTAATCGTTATTTTCATCCTGAAATTTACAAAGATAGCGGTTCGCGCGTTTGGTTTGACAGGGCACATAATACAATTTTAGATATAGCCGTAACCAGTGGTTTATTTGGGTTACTGTCTTACCTATCAATATATTTTTTTGCTTTTAAATATTTATTTAACAAACTATTTCAATCGCGCCAACACGTATATTTGCCTTTAATGTTAATGCTGGTAGCCCACTTTTTACAAAACCTTTTTGTTTTTGATAGTTTACCCACTTACATCATGCTGTTTGGCGCCTTTGCTTATGTCAGTTCAATCAACTTAATGTCCGCATATCCACGCGGTATAGCTGATAAAAAAACTTTTCGCCACCCTTGGATATCAGCTGTCGCATTGGTGCTTTTACTCGTGGCTATCTATCAGATTAATATTAAACCAGCTCAAGCCAATCAGCATGGTCTATCTGGTATGAAGCTTATTTACCAAAACAAGATATTAGCAGGTATCAAGAAACTGCAAGGAGCGGCTCAAATGAGCACTTATCAATCCAATGAACTTAGGCAAAAGATAGGTGAAAATGCGATTAGCAGAGTCAATCCTACTACTTTGCCGAATACCAAACAACTTGAACAAGCCATTGATTTAGCCATACAAGAAGTTAAAACCAATATCCAGCGCAACCCGTATAGTACCCGTAATTATTTATTTCTAATGGGCATTTACAACAATGCTATGAGTTATTTGCGGCAAAATTACTATACTGAATTGATGGAGACCGCTCAAACCGCACTTGAACTTTCACCCACCAGGCCTCAATTATATTATCAAATGGGCCGTGCCGCCATCACCGCGGGTTATACCGATGAAGGTATTGGTTACTTTAAAAAAGTAGTTAATTTAAACCCGCAAACACTTGACGCTCATTGGAATTTACTCACCGCACATATAGTGACTAACCATTTAGAGCAAGCCCAAACACAATATGAAAAAATGTTAGAATTGGGTTTGAGCCAAAATGAGCCGCACTTGGAACGCTTAGCCGGGCTTTATGAGACCACCAATCATTTTTCCGAGGCAGCTGATTATTATTCACAGCTTGCCCAACTTAAGCCAAATAAATATATTTATTACAAAAAAAGCATTGATTTATATGTCAAATCAGGTAAGATAAAAGTAGCAGATGGTTTAGCTCGTCAAGCCATAAACAAATTTCCTGATAAACGCCAAGAAATAAATGAGCTAATAAATAGGTGATCACAAAATCTTTATAATTTGTTAATTGTTAATTTTTATCGGCAAGAGAAGGGAAAATTTATTTTTCCCCACTTAGTAAGTAAAATTTTCGTTCTTTGGCGGGAGAAGCGGGTATCAAGGACAAGGGATTAATGAATAAGAACAGTCCTGCTGGCACAGAACTGTCCTTGTGCGGATTAACTAAGTCGTGGTTTTTCCTTTTGACTCGCTTCGTTCATCAGCCTCCTCATCGGTAGATAAATTCCCTTCAGAGAGTGGGAGAAATAATCTCAATTGCATCAAATTTGTAATTTGAGCCAAAGATTAACATAGTAGTAGAAACGTAATAATTTTATAATTATGATAAGATATTCAGTCATTCAGCCATCTAACCATTAAACACTTTTCTCAATTTAATTATTTTAGTGCTTGATTATCACGGCACCTTTATAGTTTATTAATGTTATTTAATGATTTATCATTTATGTCTTCCAAATTTGCCACCTTATTTATTTTTTTATCTGCTATACTCTTAATTCCCTTAAGTGCAGATTTTAGAGATTATTCAGTCAGTTTAAATGCGGCTCATAAGAAAGGTGAACTTTTGGTTAAGCTTAAAAAAAATGACAAAATATATAAGATTAATACTCAAGCAGGTCAGCTTAAATCATACATTCAAGCAGCTCAAAAAAATAGCAGCATTGAATACATAGAGCCAAATTACTACTACACGATGAGTATAGAGCCCGATGACGAATTTTATACACAGCAAATTTATTTATCATCTATTCAGGCCAATTTGGGATGGAATTATTCCACTGGTAACAACAGTGTAATTATCGCCGTATTGGATACAGGTGTTGACTATAACCACCCTGATTTAAAAAATAATATTTGGCATAATTTAAAAGAAATTCCTGACAATAATATAGATGATGACAAAAACGGGTATGTGGATGATTATCATGGGTGGGATTTTGTATCAAACGACGCCCGCCCCTTGCCTAAAATAGAAGATGAATATACCTTTTTGGCAGTTAATCACGGCACTATTGTTTCAGGTATAGCCGCCGCAGAGGGCAATAATAACCAAGGAGTAAGTGGTGTGGCTTGGCGGGCAAAAATAATGCCGCTCAGGGTATTGAATAGTCAAGGATCTGGTAATACTCTTGACGTTGCTAAAGCCATTGATTACGCAGTAAAAAACGGAGCTGATGTTATCAACTTAAGCTTTGTAGGTGATGGTAGATCAACTACTTTAGAAAATTCTATTGCCAAGGCAAGCAAAGCCGGAGTTTTGGTTATTGCGGCCGCTGGCAACGAAGTAAATGAAGGTGTTGATATGAATAAGAATCCAAAGTATCCAGTTTGTCATGATGGCGGATATGGCAACAACTGGGTGATTGGTGTGGCTTCAGTGGATAAACAAGACAAGCTTGCCAGTTTTTCAAATTATGGAGACTGTATTGATTTAGTTGCTCCCGGTGTTGGTATTTTTAGCACGCTTTATAAAAACGATGAATTACCTCGTTTTACTAGGTATTACGGAGGATATTGGTCAGGCACCTCAGTTTCCGCCCCGCAAGTTTCAGGTTTAGTGGCTTTAATCAAATCGCTTAAACCCCATTTATCATTACTTGAGATAAAGAGCTTGTTGTTGAAAAATACCACTAATATCACTCAAAAAAATAAACTCTATAGCGATAAACTCGGACAGGGTAAAGTCAATGTTCATAAAGTGTTAAGCGCCACACTTAACACACTTTCCGATAAAGAACTTTCTACAGATTTGATTATTACCGGCACTGGCACCGGTGGGGGAGCACATATCAGATTTTTTGAGGAAAATAAATTAAAATCACAATTTTTTGGTTTTGATAATTCTTTGCGTTTCGGCGTAAATGTGTCAAGTTTTGATTTAGACGGCAACGGGGTAGAAGAAGTTGTAGCAGCAGCCAATCAGGGAGAAGAGCCAAGAGTTAAGATTTTTGACTCCGAAGGACAACTTAAACGCGAATTTTTAGCTTTTCCTAAAGAAATGAAAAACGGAATTTTCGTAGAAGTGGGTGACCTTAATAACGATGGCAGTAAAGAAGTGGTCGCTGTTGCGCAAAAGGATTATGTTCCACTTGTAAAAGTGTTTAATCTTGATGGCACGCTTAAAAAACAATTTTATGCTTTTAATGAATTTTTTAAAGGCGGCTTAACACTTGAGGTAGCAGATATCAACCAAGACAATTTTGATGACATTATAGTAGCTACCGGCCAAGGGGCAATGACTACCATCAAAATATTTAACCATCAATACCATCAAATTGGACAATTTATACCGTTTGGAGCCAACTACACATCGGGTGTTAATTTAGCGGCAGGGGATGTAGACAATGACTCTGCTAAAGAAATTATTGTCGGAGCCAAGAATTATCAGCCGCAAGTTAAAATATTTGATTGGCAAGGCAGATTAAAGAAACAATTTCTGGCATATCACCCCAATTTTAAAGGTGGAGTAAATCTGGCAGTGGGTGATATAAATGGTGACGGAAATCAGGAGGTTATAACCGGAGCTGGTTCTGGCGGCGGCCCGCATGTGCGCGTTTTTACCGGACAAGGGGATTTAGTTACTCAATTTTTTGCATATAATCAAAGTTTTACTGGCGGAGTATATGTAGCATCGGGTAAGTAGCGCATTTAAGCTGATATATTTAAAGTCTATAAATTGCAAACATCGCATAACATTTATGTACGCAATGATCAAAAATATTTATCATAATTTAGCTCACAAGTTTCGTAATATAACATTTATTAAACAACACCCCGCCATTAAAGAAATTTTAAAATATTCAGTTGTTGGAAATTTAACCAATATTGTAGATGTGGGATTGTATATTTATTTAACTCGTGCCTTTATTTTTTGGGAGCACCATTATTTAATTGCAAATTTAATTACTATGTTTATAGCTAGTGTAATTAGATTTGTATTTCACAAAAAGTGGACTTTTCGGGATAAGGGCCAAGACAGAGTTCATAAGCAGTTTATCAAGTTCAGTCTTTTGATGGTTTTGGGGTTAGCTATTACCGAGGTAATTCTTTATGTTTGTGTAGAATATTTTTATATTTATGATCTAATTGGTAAAATTATAGCTATGGCAGCGGTCACAGTCATCGTTTATTACTTAACACGCACTTGGATATTTAATAAATCACACTTTACTTTTAGAAATTGGAGATAAATAAATCAGTCTTTCTAAGAAAAAAACTGAAGACAAAAAACTAAGGAATGCTTTAAATATTACATATTATATTAAAAATTAACTCTAATTTTATGAATAATAACAACCAAAATAATAGCAGGCCCAATATTTTAGTGACCGGAGCAGCTGGCTTTATTGGCACCAATCTTTGTGAAAGGTTGGTTAAATCAGCCAACGTGATTGCAGTAGATGATTTTTCCACTGGCAGTCAAAAAAATATAGATCTATTATTGCAAAATCCGAACTTTGAGTTTATTAAGCACGATATTACCCAACCATTAGATTTAGAGGAATATAGGGAATTAAAAAAATTTCATGTGGATGTCAACGGAGTGCAATATATTTATAACCTTGCTTGCCCCACTTCACCTAAAGATCATGAGCAATATGCCCTTGAAATTTTAGGGACAAACTCCATTGGTGTTATGAATATACTAGAGTTGGCAAAGCAATACAAAGCTATTTTTGTGCATCTCTCCAGCCAGCATATTTATGGAATGCCACTGGATTCAAACGTTATCAAAGAAGATTTTAATGGCTGTGTGGATTTATTGGCCCCTCGTTCTGCTTATGATGAAGGTAAAAGATTTGCTGAAACTATAGTCTATAACTATCATAAAAAGTTCAATTTAGATACCAAAGTGATGCGTTTGTTTACTACTTATGGACCTAAAATGGCGATCAACAACGGCCGTTCAGTGCCAGATTTTATTGTCAATGCGGCTAATGATTGGGATTTAGTAATCTATGGTGACGAAAATACAGAAAATACTTTCTGTTATATCAGCGACGTAATTGATGCTTTGATCAAGTTAGCCGATACCAATTATAACGAACCGATAAATATCGGTCATTATGAAAAATACAAACTTAAAGATATTGCTGAGATGATTATTAAACTGAGCGGTTCAAAATCTAATATAGTCTTTCAAAAACCAGAATGGCACACCGTCTCCTACAATATCCCGGATATTACTTTGGCCAAAGAAAAGTTGGGCTGGTTTCCTCTAATTGGCATTGAAGAGGGTATGAAAAAAACCATTGACTTTACCAAAGCCAATATGCGATTATATAAGGTATAAAAAGATAGATTCATCAGTATTTGGTTGATTTGATTTTATAATCAGCTGACAATTATTATTGAAATAAATTTTTAATCTATGTCCGCATCAGAATTTTCAGATTTTCATAACAAACCCATTGAAGCCAAGATAGAACAGTTGGTGACTGATATTGACCATATAGTTTTACATCCCCAAGAGTTAGATGAAGGAGACAGCGTCTATGATTATATTCATGACACTTTGCGTGAGTTTAGTCTTACTCACGAACCAAAAGATGTTATGAGAGTGATTAAGATAATTAAAAAAAATATTTATAGATATAATATTAATAATAAATTTATCCAACAAGCCGTTCAAGCTCTTAATGAATTTAATATTCCATACTAACTGCTAATGAATATTGGATGTAATATGTTTATTTTTTAAATTTTAAATTTAAATTTACTTTATGCCACGTAAAAAAGTAAAAACACGTTTTGCCCCTTCGCCCACAGGTATGATGCATGTGGGTAATTTTCGTACTGCTTTATTTACTTATTTAATAGCACGTAAACATCATGGTAAATTTGTTTTGCGTATAGAAGATACTGACCAAAAGCGCGTAGTTGAGGGCGCTGAAGAGTTAATTTTTAAAATTTTGAAATGGGCTAACCTGCAGCACGATGAGGGGCCCGACATTGGCGGGCCTGAAGGCCCCTATCGCCAATCAGAGAGATTGGATATTTATCATAAATATATTCACAAGCTGATAGATAATGGCCAAGCTTATTATTGTTTTTGTTCACCTCAGAGATTGGATAAAATGAGAGCCGAACAGCAAGCCATGGGTGAAATTACCAAATATGACGGACATTGCCTGAATTTAGAACAAAAAGAAATACAGCAGAAATTGGAAGCGGGTGAGCCCTATGTAATCCGTCAGCGAATTGATCAAGAAAGTATGACTCAGTTTCATGATTTAGTCCACGGCACGATTGAGATAGATAATTCACAGCTTGATGATACAATTTTAATCAAATCCGATGGCTATCCAACATATAATTTTGCCAATGTCATAGATGACCATTTAATGGGTATCACACATATTGTGCGTGGAGAAGAATATATTTCTTCAACTCCAAAATATCTACAGCTATACCAAGCATTTAACTGGCGATTTCCCGAGCATATTCATCTGCCATTAATTCTTGGTAAAAATAAAAGCAAGTTGTCAAAGCGGGATGGTGATGTGGCAATGAGTGATTATATAGATAAGGGTTATTTACCAGAAAGCCTTATTAACTTTGTGGTTCTCCTTGGCTGGAACCCGGGTGATGATCAGGAGCTGTTTACGCTCCAAGAGTTAATCCAAGAATTTGATTTTGAAAAGATTAATAAATCAGGAGCTGTTTTTGATCTAACTAAACTTGATTGGATGAACGGGCACTATATCAGGCACAGAAAAATCAGCGAGCTAACTGAACTTTGCATACCATATCTCAAACAAGTAAACTATATAGACGATGAATTATATATCAAACACCATGATCTAGCCAAACATATTACGGGAAATAAATCTTATATCCAAAGTGTCGTTGGCTTAGAACAAGAGCGTCTCAAAAAACTTTCTGAATTACCCGAGAAAGTGGATTATTTTTTCAATCCTCCCCAATATAAAAAACAGCTGTTGATTTGGAAAAAATCAAATATTAAGACAACCAAGCAGCGCCTCCAGTTTTTAATTGATTATTTAAATGGCTATCCAGAAAAAAATTGGACCAGGCAAGCGCTTCAAGATTCTTTAATGGGCGAAATTAAGCGCCAGGGATATGGCAACGGAGACACTTTATGGCCGATGCGCGCAGCTTTATCAGGTAAGGACAAATCACCTTCACCCTTTGAAATCGCTGAAGTTTTGGGTAAAGCTGAAACTCTTATGCGCCTCAAACAAGCCTTAGAAAAAATTGGATAATAAATTGATTTACCTTTGGTTGACATCAAAATTTATTTCATGCTATATTTTACATAAATTCACATACCAACATCTTTGATGTTGGTATGTTAAATCACAAAAAAAGGAGAAGGAGGTCTTTTATGAGCAGTCAATTTCCATTAAGAAAATTTCCATTGAAAAGGCGGCGTCAGCCGCGCAAAGAAAACAAAAAAGTGATTGCATACTGCAATCACTGCGGAACTGAATTTAGAATCAATCCGGAGCGTTGCCCCAACTGCGGGCAACGTAAAATAAAAAAATTTTAAAGAAATGAGTAGGGAGCCATGGCTCCCTTTTTGTTTATTCAATTTAAACTATTTTTTTGTTAATTGCTAATTTTTATGGTATAATAATATATAGCAATCTTATTATAAGCTAAATTTAACACTATGTTTAGAAAAATAGCTCTTTTTAGCCTAATTTTAGGTTTAATCTTTACCATCTATGGTTTTGCCAATGCTGAGACGCAAAATAATGAAACTGATTTAAATTTTATTAAAACCCAAACTGAAGGTGACGAAATAGATATTATGGTAAATAATATTGTCGCAGACGCTGAAACATTGGATATCACCGCATCTCATCTGGGAGTTAATAATAACTGGTTTAGTAACCTGTGGCGCAATGTAAGATCGGTATTTATTTTTGATCCAGTTAAAAAAGCTGAATTAGAAATGGAAAAAGCCAGCGTGGAGTTACTTAAAGCCAAAGAAATAGCAGCCAATATGGATGAGGTAGATAAAGACGAAATTAAAGAAAAAATTAGAAAGCGAATAGAAAACCACCAGCAATTATTTGAGCGTGTTGCCAGCCGCTTAGCAAAAGCCAAACAAGACGACAAGCAGGGCGAGAGTTTTGAAAGTTTTATGGATAAATTCAACGAACAGCAGTTCAGACATCAAATGCTCATGCAAAAACTTCAAGTCCAAGTGCCGGAAGATGTAGCAGAGCGCATTGCCGAGAATCGCGAGAGGCATTTAGAGAGATTTGGAGAAGTTATGGCTAAATTGGAGAATAAGGAACAGTTAAAAAAGCAAATTAGAAATTCTATTCAAAATGAAGGTCCAAAAAATTATCGTTTATTCAAATATGGGTTAATTGAACAGTTAAAGCAAGACAATCCTGAATTAGAAGAAACCATTGATGAGCTTCAAAATGAAGCAGAAGAATTATTTACTGACTTACAAGATGAGAGCCAAGCCATGCAAGCCAACCGAGATGAGCTTAAATCAACTATCAAAAATATAATTGAGGAAAATAAAGACAACATTGATGAATTGATAGACGACCCTGACAAAAGGCATGAAATTATGAAAGAAATCCTTGAAGTGCAAAAAGATACAGTTGAAAAAAATCAAGCCATTAGAGAAGATGTTAAAGATCAGGTTGATGAATTCCGCGGGGAGAACCAAGAAACTATTAAAGATGTGGTTGATCAAGTCAAGGATGATGTTAAAAAATACAGAGCCCGTATCAATAACCAAAATCAATAATAGAGCCAATCA
>CAZVLW010000013.1:5341-15698 GCA_964628705.1 uncultured Gammaproteobacteria bacterium | reverse complement strand
ATATGTCCCAACCAGTGGGTAGTAAAGTTAGGTTTTTAAATGACTAAATGCGATAACTATCATTATCATGGACATATATATTTTGACATTTCGTTAAAAAAATGAAAAAATTAATATATAATATACAAATATGACCAACAGAGAAATAAAAAACAATAATCCGGAAAAGCAAAATAGGGAAGAGTGGCCAATTGATAAGGTCCGTGAGGTCGAGCAGCCCGGGAAAAGCCAACTGGAGCTTCAGCTGGAAAGATATCATCAGCAGCAAGTCAGTCTTAGGGGGTTTCTAGACAAACTTGCCGATTTGAAATACAAAAAAGACATACAGCCCCAGGCTGATTTGGAAATTATAGAACAAATGGATCAAGAAGATATCAGCCGCGAACAACTTGAAGCAACGATCGATGAGCT
Source organism: uncultured Gammaproteobacteria bacterium (assembly GCA_964628705.1). Classification (GTDB taxonomy): domain Bacteria; phylum Patescibacteriota; class Patescibacteriia; order UBA2196; family GWA2-42-15; genus CAZVLW01. Next base: position 15,287 of record CAZVLW010000013.1, on the reverse strand, counting down.
AAGAGTAGAGGTAAGGGAAAGCCATGATAAGATTATTAAAAATAATGAATATATTCAAAAAGAGATAATTCCCATGGTTGACAAAATGGATTTTGACATCAATCATGATTTGGATTCGGAAACTCAAAGAGTTGAAATGATGATTTCCAATCTTAGGCAGTTTGACCAAGATATTAAAAACTTTAACATTAATATAGCAACAACCAGACAACTTGAAAAAATTTTAGCCAAAAAAATCATATCAGATCACGGTTACAATGATTTTGACCAGATTAAAAGAGATATTAATAAAGACACAAAACAGCTTGGCGATCTTAGGAATGGATATTTCAATAAAATTAAAAATTCTAGAAAAATTAAGCGGCTTCGCGAGCAAAGGCAGTCGCTAATTGATTTATATGATCTGCAATGGGATACTCGCCAGTCACTGCCTGATCTGCCTTTTAGATTAGCTAATGGTAATAATTATGATGTTGAACTACGCAAAAAAATAATTGATAAGATTATTGCTAATTTTAAATCAGATTATAAAAATCTTGAGCAACAGCACGAAATGCCGTCTATTGAAATTAATGACCAGCTTATTGATTATCTCAACGATGATTATATTAAGTATTATGTTGAGACCGAAATTGATCGTGAAATTAATTTTTTAAAAAGTAGATTAAAACAGGATTTATATAACGACAGCCTGAAAAAAAGAATAGAAGAAATATCAAATTCTCAAAACCAGCAAAAATTATTTTCACTAATTAAAAAATATTTTGAAAATCCCGCTATGACTGGAACACAAGACGGCCTTCCTGATATTTCAAATGCCAGAAAAAAAATTGACGATCAGCTAGAAGAGATGCCTGCTGAATTCGAGAATATAGCTAAAATGAACATGTCCAACTATCATGATTATGATATTAAAAATGATAATTATCACTTGATTAGCAAATTGGCTAGCCAAATGCCGCGATATTGCCAGTTTAGAAATTGCCGCCAGATAGCTGAAATCATTGATAACTATTTTAATGATAATCAGTTTCTAGGATCAAGATTGGATGTCAATAAAATTATTAATGATATTGACAGTCATCCAGATTATCAGCAGATTAAAGAATTATTTGATGGCAAGATTGATATTAAAAGATGGGTTGTTTTTAAAAATAACAAGGAAGTTCAGTCACATTTTGGAAAAGGAGAGCTTTCCCTGATAGATAAAGTTTTTTCACAAAATACTCTAAATGAGCTCTTAGACACTGAAAAACATATCAATCAATCAATTAATTTAGGGTGGAAAATATTAAATTTTAAAAATGCTGATGTTGCTCCTTATGTTATCATCAACTGCATCAGAGAACCGGGAAGCTCAGGTGAATATCCATTCAACCGCTGGGACACGGCCAGCGATAATACCGAATTGCATCAATATCTTAAAGGGTTCAGTCAAGATGAGCTTGATAAGCTCATGCGCAGCGATATTCCTGGGCTTGCTGATTTTGTAAAAATATCAAAAGATCATCCAAAGGATTATCTTGATGAGCATTCCGCTGATGCCGAAGAAGGGAAGTCAGATAAAAATCCTGCCTATATTAAATCATTAGAGGCCTTATCAAAAATCTGTTTCCATTTTTTTAAAAAAGGCGACCCAAAAGAGAGAGCTTTTGTATCGCAACTGCTTGTAAATTTGACCGATCTTTCACTCAGCGAAGACGCTTTGCGCATATTGGACAATTCATTGAAAAAAGGAAAGGACATTGGGGCAGTTGTTGAAATTTTAACCGCTCATGCTTCCAGCGGTGATCAGCGGTCTTGTGATCTTTTAATTTCATACTGGCCACAGGCAAACGAACAAGCAAAACAAGCAATTAGAGACAAAAAAGAGGTGTTACTTGGTAATCTTTCACGTCGACAGCTTAAAAATGAAGACCAGCACGTGCTTGCTGAAATTATGGAAATTTCAGCACAAGATTTAGCTGTAATGCATCCTTTTATCTATAATCTTTATCAAAAAGGGCACATAGCGTCTTATCAGAAAAAAATTACCAATATTGATAAATATCTTGAATTATCAAAGCATTCCCATGAGTTATTGCCATTTTTGGATAAGCTTGAAGAATGCAAATATTCATTTAGTATTGATGATGCCGATAGTCTGCTTGCTATTTTAAAAGATAAAGACGAGATTTTAGAAAAACTTGAGAAAATAAAAAAATATTTTCCAAATTTTATTTATCGCCTGGACTCAAAGAAATATTTAATAAATCAAGAGAATGACCAATCTTTGGAATATAAAATAACCGACCCATATGAGCTTCTGGCTACTGTAAATGAATCTCCTGATATGCTTGATTTCATCAATCAAGCTGATCGCAACGGCGAATATGGTCAAGAGATCTCTCAAGGAATCATCAGGGCTTTGCGGATTAAAGACAATCTTCTCGACGATAAGCCTAATTCAGTTTTTAAAATACCAGCCGAGACATATCATCAATTTCATGAATCATTATTAAAATTAGCTAAAAACTTTAAAAAATTCAAAAATAAAGAATCTTTTGAAAAAAATTTCTACAGTGATTCAAATTTGCATAATTTTGTTGCCCGCCAACCTGAAAGGATGGAAGAAATTGAAGAAATTGCTGAAAAAATGCCATCTTTTTTAAGACTGATGCAGCCAGGCGGGCCGCTTCACACTAACAGGGAAAAAGTTTTAAAAAATATTTTTTCAAATGGCAATCCATTTATTCGGGCCAGGGAAATTGAAACAATTTTTACTAAAAAAAATCCATATTGGAAACAGCTCTATATGTTTACTGAATTAAGACTCGGCCCAACGCTGGCGGCATCAAATAGTAGTTATCCAATCACTGAAATTAACAACATTGCTCTAGATAGAATAATTCAAAAACATATTCAAGCCAAAGACAAAAATAGCTCAAAAATAACACGGCTTGAATCAATTGTAAAACATCAAGGGTTAATTGATAAATTAATCTCAGGTGAACAAAATAGCATTCCTTTTTCATCGCTTAACGGCGTTTTTAAAAGGCTGGTACTCAGGAATTATTTAAAAAAAACAGTTGAATATTCAAGGTCAACTGATAAAAAAATTGAAGCTGATCGCATTAACCGCCAGTTCTCCTATGGTGATTTAGTGCTTAACGCCGGCGACTATATTCACAGTTCTCCTGTTGAGGCTGTAAATTCTTTATTGCTAAGCGGCAACCTGCCCACAGAATGTCTCGGCCAGGAGGCGGGCAAAGACTCGTATCCTTTTCACGTTGACCTAACCAAGCTTGAGCAACTTTTTATGGAGAAGCACCAGGGAGATACTCAGAAAATTTTTAATGACTCGCTTTCGGCTGGCTCTGGCCACCGCGGCGAGCATGGTCTTGCTGGTCAAGTTTTTTATCTCTACAGAAAGGATTATTGTAATTGGGAAAAGGATAAAGAAGCTCAGGCGGCAAGCTCCAATCACGTATTATCACTTGGCGGCCTGCCTGCCACAGAAGTCAGAGGCATTGTTCTAAGAGATGCCCAAGTCAGTTTGGCAAAGGTTAAAAAAGCAATTGTCGAAAATGGTTTTTATATCCCCATCTATGATATAAAAGGCAAGCTTATCTATACCAGCCAAGAGCACGATCAAATATATCAAGACAGAAATTTAAAAGTGCCCGTTGAGGTTTGGGATTACAGTATGAAAACAGGGGAACAAAGAGGAAGCAATCCCGGCGCTGAATTTACAACTGCAACCGAAAAAGGGGCGACTAAATTTTATGTAAAATTTTCGGAAAATGAAGACGTTGATCATATTTGGAATGAACAGTTGGCCGATAATATTTATCGCTACCTTGATATTCCCGTGCCACAAACAAAAATAGTTATGACTGAAGGCAGTTACGGTCATGCCTCAGAAATTATTGATGATATAAATGAGGGTGATTTAGTCAACGACAAATTAAAAGAGGGCTTTATTGCCGATTGTCTTTTAGCAAATTGGGATATACCTTATGCCCCCCACAGAAACACAGGTGCAGCCAACAACATCCTATACCGGCTTGATAATGGAGGGGCTTTGCTTTTTAGGGCCCAGGGAGAGCGTAAAAAAGAAGATGAGTTTAATGAGGTTGTTAATGAATTGGGAAAAGGCAGCGACAGGCAAAGACTGAAAACAGGATCTAGCCAAGAATATCCGGGATTAAGTACTGACGATATTAAAAAGCAAACTCAGCATATCAAAGAAAAATTAACCGATGAAGCAATAAATCGCCTAGTTGATCAGGTTAGGTTAAATAAAAAAGATAGAGATAATCTCAAAGATATTCTCAAGAAAAGAAGAGATTATATTATCAAACAGATATTAGTAGAATAGAAAGCAGCGGTTAATCAATAACCGCTGCTGTTTTTTTAAATTTTATAATTCATATGTTTTTCAGCTCTTATTGCCTCAATCTCTTTTTTTGCTGCTGACGAAATCTCATCAACCAAGTCAACAGTAACGCTGTTGAGATTTTTGATAATTTCATCATCAATTTTTCCCCGCTGAGATAGAGCCAATAGAAGAACAAAAAGAAAAGGGGCAAAATCCAGTGCAATTGCGTAAGCCCAAGCATAAAAAATTTGAGCCGCATAACGCAATACCGCAGATGACATGCTGATCATCGTAAATGTCTGTATTTTCATCTCATCAAATTGATCGTCGCGTGCCATCTTGGAAACAATTTTTTGGGCCGCTGAAATTGTCTTACTCAATCTATCAATGGCAACTAATTGCTCCGTCTTGGTTTTTTCAGAGGTTACCACAGTGAGCGCCGACAAGTTGCGATTCACATTTATCAGAAATTGATATGACGTTGTTTTTGCCATCCTTGTCAAATTTTCATTAATTTCAGACAATTTTTGACTAAAAAGGAGATTCGTTTTTCGTAAATTTTTATCAGATCTGCTTAGAATTTCCCTTGCCTCTGATATATAAAACTGGAGGTCGTCATAAAACCTTTTTCTGCTCCTCTCGGTTTCTTTGACGCTTTTTGCCAGCGAACGAAATGTCTCAGCTGTATTTTTTAAGGTTGCCACCACATCACCTTCGCCCGGAAGATGTGAAAAAGCGCCCCTTGATTCACGCTCCGCGTAAGAGTCAAACTGGCTTGCCAGGCTTTCCAGCTGGGGAGCCAGGTTGGCTTCCTGGGATCCTTTTTTTAGCAATTCGATACCCTGAAGGTCGGATTGGCTAAGTACGGTTTGCATATGAATACTGACTGCTTCCCGGCCACCCAAGGTAATCACGCTCCATTGAGTAGAAAAACCAAAAAGTAAAAAGCCGACTATAATCGTAATAAAGCAGTAGGCTACTTTTTGAGTAGTTAGGGCTTCGCCAAATTTTCTGCTCAAAAAAAACCAAAAAACAAACGCAAACGCACCCCCAGCAAAAGCAACCGACGTTGCTACAAGCCACGAGTCAGTTGTTGTTTCGAGCCCTAGTTTGCTTGTCCAAAAAGAGACCAAACACAATAAGGCGTTCACTGTCGATATCAACCAAAATGCAATCTGGTTAAATTTCTTTTCTTTCATTTCTTTCTCCTTATAGAGATTTAACCGCTGGATACGCGGTATTTTTGTTTTGTTGTGAAGTCGGGATCAATTGTTTTGCCGATTTGAAACAATAGTCCTTCAAGGCATCGCATATAGCGAATGTGGCCAGGGCCATAACCGCGCTTACCGCTAAATGGAACCAGCGAGCGAATGGCCTGAAAAATTAGTCCTTCTATAGTTGCCAGGACTCTAATATTTATGGAGCAGCCATAAAGGCTAGAAGGGTCCTTTTTCAAAAAGTTTATTAGTTCTACTAGTTTCCAGTAATCATCTTTAAGTTTTAATATAATGTCATCCGCGTTACCCGATAGATTTTTAATAAAATTAAGCTCCATATTAGGGTAGCTATATCGACCGAGTATTAGCCTGGCCGCATTGATAAATGTCTGCAGGTTCTCTATGCTAGGCGTTATTTTTTTCGAGCTTAATTTCCAACCGACACTTTTCCTGATTTCTTTGTTCGTTCTTATATCTTCCAAGATGGATTCTAAGGTAGGCTCCCACTCCCAGCCTATTTTTTTGAAGTGGAAAAAGCCGCCACTCATACCATAGCGGCTTGCTGAAATAAGAAGAGCTTTTTTTAGCAGTTCGAGCTCTTCCTGAGATGATAGTTTCTTGATATCCATTTTGTGCCTCCTTAAAGAAGTTTTTTCTGCTGGATAAGCAGAATTTGTAAATATAATTAGCTAAACCACCATAACTATTAAGTGGTAAACAAACCACAATAATTATATATAATTATGATTTTTTTGCCACTTAATAATATTATTAACTAATATTTATTAATGAACAAATTATATTATTAAATCATATCATTTAATATTTGTCAAATTTTGTGGCATTGCAGCGTCAAGTTTACACTTGCCAGTTCATTCAATTTATCCATGGGTGTTTTTCCATCCATACCTAATCCCCGGTGTTTTTTCTGGTAATTGTAGTAATGTATAAACAGGTTTAATTTATATTGCATTTGGTCAAGCGTCTGATTAGGTGAAAAGCCGTATCTAAATGCTTTCTGATTTAAGGTGCCATGAAATCGTTCAATTTTGCCGTTTTCTTCCGGGCAATATGGTGTATTTTGGCGGTGGACAATATTGTATTTATTTAGTAATTGCTTTAATTTGTCATTTACAAACTCAGTGCCCTGATCAGTTCGTATCTTCTGAATAGTAAATGGAGCTCGCTTAATAAGCCGTTGAATGAAATCTAGTGTATTCATAGCATTGGCTTGATCATAACTCCAAACAAAGGCCCATCGGCTGGCATCGTCGATAATAGTATAAATTACTTTACCCTGCTTGTAGCCAAACGGATATTTAGTGTCCATCTGTAATTCTTGCCCGGCTATTTGGTGCGAAAATAACTGCTTTTTCCAACGTTTTTGGGTAGCTTGGTAGTATTTGGTATAGCGAATATTATTTCTTTTTAAAATACGGTAAATGGTCGTGGGGTGAAGAGTGGTATTGTATTCGTATTGTAACCTATCGGCTAATGTTTCTATACCATCAGCCACATACCGCTTGGCTAATTGAATTACGCATTGTTCCAGTGCTTGGGGAGTAATGTTGTGAGGAGCTGATCCGCCTCTTTTTCTGGTTTGCGCCCGCCTAATCCCGTCTTCCCCGAATCGTCGGTAACGGAGTAAATGTTTATGAATGGTCTACCGAGAAATACCCATCTCTTGGGAGGCAGATACTACTGTTTGTTTCTTTTTAATGATATTTTCCAGTTTAAAAACTAATAATTGCATATATCTGGGGTCAAATTGATTCATATGGGCTAAGGTTATAATAAATAATAGATTATTTATTATAATTTAGCTTAGAAAAGTGTAAACCCCTTTGTTGCAATGTTAACAAATATTTTAAAACTACCATTATCAATTAATGGTAGTTCTAATTAAATATTAGCTATTTATACTTCAATAACAACTGGTAGAACCATTGGTCGGCGTTCAGTCTTTTTAAATAATAATTGGCCGATATCATTCCTTATTTTATTTTTAATATAGTCAGGGAAGACTTCAATCTTTGGGTCAGTTTTATTGACTATTTGTGAAACTTTTTTCCTAGTTTCTTCAATCAATTTTTTATTTTCTTTCATATAAACAAATCCGCGCGAAATCAAATCAGGCGAATGTATTAATTTGCCTGTTTTTTTACTGACTGTGGCAATCACCACAATCATGCCGTCTTCTGACATAACTTGGCGGTCGCGTAAGACCACATTGGAGACATCACCAACTCCCAAACCATCTACAAAAACATAATCAGTATTTGCTTTATTATCCAATATTTTAGGTTTGGCTTTTGAGGAAAATTCTATAATAGATCCATTGTCGGGTATAAAGGTATTGTCTTGATGATAGCCCAAATCTTGCACAAGTTTAGCCGCTTCTTTAAGCATATAATGATTGGCATAGACTGGGATAAAATAAGTTGGCTTGATTTGGCTCACCACCTCTTTTAGTTCTTTCGCAGTCGCGTGGCCGCTTACGTGCACATCCATAATATCAGAGTGGATTACATTATCGCACAAGCGGTATAAACTGTCTTTTAAGCGTTGAATACTTCTTTCATTACCGGGAATAATGGATGAACTAAAAACAATCGTGTCTGATTTTTTTAAAGTAATATATTTATGGTTTTTATTTACTATTCTTGAAAGTACTGCGTTGCTTTCTCCCTGAGCACCAGTGGCTAAAATCACCAATTTATTGTCAGGGTATTTATGGATATCAGACATCTTAACCAGTAATCCTTTTCTAATTTTTATATAGCCCAATCTTTTGGCAATTTCTATATTCATTTTTATACTGTATCCATCTAGGGCAATTTTTTTGCCGTGCCTGCCCGCGATTTCTATGATTTGGCTGATTCTTTCAACCTGCGAAGCAAAGGTGCCAATAATAACCCTGCCTTTAGCTTCATCAATTATTTTAGTCAAGTTGTCATACATTTGTTTTTCAGTAACTTTTTTGGTCGCGCTTTGATTGGCCGCCGCCAAAGCTTCCAGCATTAAAATACTAGGTTTGCCTATTTTTGATAAATGTTCATAAGTTATTTTGGGCCTCCCTTGCGGGTCGCTTTCAAGAGTCCAGTCGCCGGGATGAATAACATTGCCAGCCGGTGTTTTTAATATTAAGCCCACTGCATCTTTAATGGAGTGTTCTACTGCAAAAAAATTTATTTCCATATCTCCAAAACGAAATCTGTTTTGCAGGGATTTAATATATGTTGTTTTCAAGTTTTTACTAGTTCCTTTCTTATAATCTTCAACCCTGTGTTTAATCATTTCAATAGTTAAGTCCCGTCCAATAATCATTGGATTGCCAAGTTTTTCAAGTAGTATAGGAGCCGCTCCAATATGGTCTAGGTGTCCATGTGAAAAAACAACTGCCCTGATATTTTTTTCTTGTCCTTTTAGATACTCTATATTGGGTATAATATAATCAATTCCCGGCATATCTTCTTCTGGAAATTGCAGACCCATATCTAAAATAACAATATCTTTTGGTTTGCCTTTTTGGTATTTTTGATATTCAAAAACGGTCATATTGCGCCCCACTTCCTCACAGCCGCCAAGTGGAATAATTTTCAATATACCGTGATGACCTCTAAAAGTTTTTTTATAACCTTGATAACTGTTACTGTCTTTATCTCTTCTATGCATACGAACAGGTTTGGCTTGCGATATTCTTCTCGGGCGGTAGCTTTTTTTTCTATACGGGGAGCGATTGGAACTTTTCTTTTGATATTTTTTATTTTCACTAGATCCAGTTGATGTCTTTCTTCTTGAATCAGCAATGTTTAACATAGGATTTCTTCCATGCGTAGCATAGGAACCCCCTGAAACATCCCTAGTATTATTATTTTGTTTATTATCCATAAAAATAAATTAGTTATTAAATTAAAGTTGTATGTAAGATTTCAATTTATAATACTTTGTTTAAAATAAAATCAGACTACTTATAAAAAATGGTATCAATAACACTTTAAGTAGAAGCATTATATAATACTTTGAATTTTTGTATTTTAAAATTAGAACCGTTTTAATTTTACATCAACAAAGTCATACTTGTTAGTACTTATTACTATTCCACGACTTAGCGCCAAAAGTTAGGGGTTGCTCAGCCCTCAGAGGCTCGGACTTCGCAAAACTCCCACTAAATTTCTCGCAAATTGGAAATAATTATTTTTTAAAGTAATTTGCCGATGGGGAGAGTCGCCCCATAACTTTTCAGACACTCAATTGTAATTAACACCTTTTTGCTATGAGCGACTCCGTCTTAGTACTTAGCGCTATTTTACAACTTAGCGCCAAAAGTTAGGGGTTGCTCAGCCCTCAGAGGCTCGGACTTCGCAAA